>NZ_JBFAKV010000006.1:186242-436099 GCF_040655895.1 Streptomyces sp. NPDC050264 | reverse complement strand
GAAAGAACTCATACCAGGCCCCGTACAACGCCCGCTCCCGCTCCACCAGGAGCGGGAGGGAACTGCTCTCGGTCAGCCGGTCGAGCTGGGGGTGTGCGTCGAGGACCTCGCGGACCTCCGGGGACAGCGCCGCCGCCAGCCGCTCCATGTCGCCGCGCGCGGGGTCCGCCAGCACGTGAATGGCGTCGAACAGCGTGCGCCTGGCCGCCTCGTCGGTCACCCGCCCCAGAGCCCCCTCCAGGTGCACGGCACCTTCTTCGAGCGTGATGTCGCTGTCCACGCCGGCCGGCACCTTGATGGCGGCGTCCCGCCGCCAGGCGGCCACGGTGTCGCACCACGCCTGCACGCAGTAGCTCCAGCGGCCGGGGGCGGACGGGGTCAGGAGGGCGCTCCACCGGTCGCTTCCCGGGACCTGTTCGCGCATCGCGACGCACTGGACCGTACGGCCGTCGGGGTCCCGCAGCACGGCGTGCGGCCGCACGATGCCGGAGCCCTCGACGAACACCAGGGCCGTGACCGGGAAAGCCTCACCGACCACGGCTTTCGCCGTGCCGCGTCCTCCGTGGACGCGGGGACGTACGTCCTCGATCTGAACAGGGACCAGCTGCGCCGTACCTGTCATCGCTCTCACCTCCAGTGCTGTACGCGGCAGTTGGGCTACCGGGTCGGCTTCGCGGCCGTGCGCATCCGACGCTCGGCCGTGCTGGCCGCCTCGCGGCCGCAGCGCTCACCCGTCGCGGCGCACAGCGCCTCGACGGTCCGCTCGAAGCGCGCGCGGACCCGCGCATCCGCGGGAGCCGCGAGGAACCGGCGCTGCCACCAGCGGTAGCGCGTCAGCGTCCGGCCGATCTCTTCGCCGACCTGTGATGCGTCCATGGCCTCCGTCGACCTCCTGGAATCCGTGATCTCTGCTTTCACGGCTCGCCCGCCGTGCACGGAGTGAAACCGGGCCGTCACACACGGCCGCTTCCCCACCATGGTGCGGGGTGATCGGCGATCCGGCCTGTTGAGCCGAGCGTCACCGCCCGATCACTCTCGTGTTGCACGAATGGAGTACGCAGCAGAGGCTGGTCCATGACGCTCGGGCGGCCCCTGCTCACGCTCCGTACGCACGACTCGGTCGAGGCGACGGTGGCGCGAGATACGCGGTGAGGAGCAACAACCATGGACCGGACAGTGCCCCGCTACTACCACGTCGAGGTGGAGTCATCGCCGGCGCGCGTAGGACCGATGCAGCGCATCGTCGCCGCGCACCTGCGGTACTGGGGGCTGGCGAAGCTGGTGCCGTCGGCGACCCAGGGCGTCGGACTGCTGCTGGAAGCGGCCGTGTCGGCCGTGCCGGCCGAGCGCGTGGAACTCGAGACGTGGTGGACCGGTCAGCACCTGATCACCGCGGTGTCGCACCCCGACGCCTCCGAAGGCGGACACCTCAAGGGCGCGCACCCCCACTTCCAGCAGATAGCGACGTTGAGCGACGGCTGGGGCAGCTGCACCACGAACAGCCGGAACATCGTCTGGTTCTCCCTGCGCAAGTCCGACAACGACCGCGAGGTGCTCGCCGCCAAGCAGCCGGAGCCGTGGTCCAGTGAGGCGCTCAGCGTGCCCCGGACCCCGGCGACGCACGGAAGCGCCGCGCGTGAGCCCGTGTCCGCCGAGGCCGCCGCCGGGCGCGCGTCGTGACGGCACGTCCGACGGACGACGGAAGCGGGGGCGTCCAGGCCGGACGCCCCTACCCCCTCGGCGCCGCCTACGACGGCCACGGCACGAACTTCGCGCTCTTCAGCGGCGTGGCCGAGCAGGTCGACCTGGTCCTGGTGGAACCCGACGGAACCGAACGGGTGGTGACGCTGCCCGAGGTCGACGGGGCCGTGTGGCACGGCTACCTCCCGGACGTCGGGCCACGCCAGCGGTACGGCTACCGCGTCCACGGCCCCTGGGAGCCGACGTCCGGGCACCGCTGCGACTCCTCGGCGTTCCTCCTGGACCCCTACGCCCTCGCGGTCTGCGAACAACGGCTGAGCGGCGGGGACCCGGGGCACGGTCTGTGCGGGGTCGTCGTCGACCCCGCCTTCGACTGGGGCACGGACGCGCCGCCCGCGTACTCCTACACCGACTCGGTCATCTACGAGGCGCACGTCCGGGGGCTGTCCCGCACCCACCCGGACGTACCCGAAGAACTGCGCGGCACGTACGCCGGCCTGGCGAGCCCGCCCGTCATCGAGCACCTGAAGTCCCTGAACGTGACCGCGGTCGAGCTGATGCCCGTCCACCAGTTCATCCAGGACGGGTTCCTGCTCGACCAGGGGCTCTCCAACTACTGGGGCTACAACACGATCGGCTTCTTCGCGCCGCATCACGCCTACGCCGCGAACGGGTCGCTCGGCGAACAGGTCACCGAGTTCAAGAACATGGTCAAGGACCTGCACGCCGCGGGTCTCGAAGTGATCCTCGACGTGGTCTACAACCACACGGCCGAGGGAAACGAGAGGGGGCCGACGCTCTCCTTCCGCGGCATCGACAACGCCTCCTACTACCGGCTCTCCGACGAGGATTTCAGCCGCTACTACGACACCACGGGGACCGGCAACAGCCTGCTGATGCGGCACCCCAACGTCCTCCAGCTCATCATGGACTCGCTGCGTTACTGGGTGACCGAGTGCCACGTCGACGGCTTCCGGTTCGACCTCGCCGCCACGCTGGCCCGCCAGTTCCACGAAGTGGACCGGCTCTCCGCCTTCTTCGACGTCATCCAGCAGGACCCGGTGATCAGCCGCGTCAAACTGATCGCCGAACCGTGGGACCTCGGGGACGGCGGCTACCAGATCGGCAACTTCCCGCCCCAGTGGTCCGAGTGGAACGGCAAGTACCGCGACAGTGTGCGGGACTTCTGGCGCGCCGACGACCGCTCCCTGCCCGAGTTCGCGTCGCGCCTGACGGGCTCCGCCGACCTCTACGAACACGACAGGCGACGGCCGCGCGCCAGCGTCAACTTCGTCACCGCGCACGACGGGTTCACCCTGCGCGACCTGGTCTCGTACAACGACAAGCACAACGAGGCCAACGGCGAGGACAACCAGGACGGCGAGTCGCACAACCGCTCCTGGAACTGCGGCGCCGAGGGACCCACCGACGATCCCTCCGTCCGGGAACTGCGCGGCCGCCAGCAGCGCAATCTCCTGACGACACTGATGCTGTCGCAGGGCATCCCGATGCTGAGCCACGGCGACGAACTCGGCCGCACCCAGGGCGGCAACAACAACGCGTACTGCCAGGACAACGAGGTGAGCTGGATCGACTGGGATCTCGACGAGGACCAGCGCGACCTGCTGCGGTTCACCCGCGAACTCATCGCCCTGCGCATGGCCCACCCGGTGCTGCGGCGACGCCACTTCTTCGAGGGCGGCACCCCGCAGGAGGGGCGGCGTCTGCCGGACCTGGTCTGGCTGCGGCCGGACGCCGCGGAGATGACCGCCAAGGACTGGCGGCGGCCCGACGCGCACGCGATCGGTGTGTTCCTGAACGGCGACGACCTCTCGGCGCCGGCCCTGCGGGGGCGCCCAGTCGCGGACGACTCCTTCCTGGTGCTGTTCAACTGCTACTGGGGGCCCATGGAGTTCATGCTGCCCGACGCCGGTTTCGGGGACCGCTGGACCAAGCTGATCGACACGGCGGAACCGGCCGGTACCTCCGACGAGACGGAGTACAAGGCGGAGACGGCACTGCTCATGGAGGAGCGGAGCCTTGTCGTCCTGTCCCGGCCGCCGGGCGAGTAGTCACCGCTCCGATCGATGCAACCGGCGGCGACCGCCGGTGCATTGACGGATCGGCACAGAGGCACAAAGATCAACGGGCACGAATATGACAACGTTGTCGTACGAAGGGTCGCCATGAGAGCGTCCACACGCCCGTTCAAACGCCTGTTCACCGCCTTGCTGGTCGTCACCACCGTGGCCGCGGCTTCCGCCACCGCCGGTGTCGCCGACGCCAGGGAACGCGGACCCCAGTTCGCCGCTGATCCCACCACGCTGGTCGACACCTCGATCGGCAACAACGGCGACGGCACCACCTTCCCGGGTGCCGCCGCCCCGTTCGGCATGGTGCAGCTGAGCCCTGACACCCAGCTGAACAAGTACGCCTCCTATGACTACGCGCAGGACACCATCCTCGGCTTCAGCCACACGCACCTCTCGGGCGTCGGCTGTCAGACGATGGGCAACATCCGGTTCATGCCGACCACCGGGGCGGTCACCTCGTCCGACCCGACGCAATACGCCGCGAAGTTCAGCCACGACAACGAGACCCGCGCGCCGGGCTACTACGGCGTGAAGTTCGACAACGGCATCCGGACCGAGCTCAGCGCGACCGAGCGGACCGGCCAGCACCGCTACACCTATCCCGCCGGCTCGGGCACGGAGAACGTGCTCATCGAGGCCGGCGAGAGCAACGGCAGCACCTACGCCGGCGACATCAAGGTGGTCGGCAACGACACCGTCGAGGGCTGGGTCCAGGGCGGCAACTTCTGCGGGGAGACCGGCAAGGAGCGCTACCGGGTCTACTTCAGCGCCAAGTTCGACCGTACCTTCTCCACGTTCGGCACCTGGACCGACGGCACGCTCACCCCGAACCAGCGGGAAGCGTCTCGCGGCAGCAAGCGGGCGGGCGCCTGGCTGTCGTTCGACCAGGCCAAGGGTGACCAGGTCGGCTCCTCGGTCGGGCTGTCCTACACCTCGGTCGACGGAGCGCGCCTCAACCGCAAGACCGAGCAGCCCAAGTCGTTCGACAAGGCCCGGGCCGGCGCGCACGAGGCCTGGCAGGACGAGCTGAACCGTATGCGCGTGGCCGGTGGCAGCACCGCCGACCAGCGCACGTACTACAGCGCGCTCTACCACTCGCTGCTGCACCCGTCGATCGGGTCCGACGTCGACAAGCGCTACCGCGGCTTCGACGACAAGGTGCACCGTTCCGATTCCACGTACTACCAGATGTTCTCGCTGTGGGACACCTACCGCTCGCAGAACCAACTGGTGGCCCTGTTGAACCCGGACAAGGCCACGGACATGGCCAAATCCGTGCTGCACATCTACCAGGACGGCGGCTGGCTGCCGCGCTGGGGACTCGGCGGCGGCGAGACCAACGTGATGAGCGGCGACCCCGTCACCCCGTGGATCGTCGACATCTACAACCGCGGCCTGCTCGACAACCGCACCTCGCGCCAACTCTTCGCCGCCCTCTGGAAGAACGCCAACGAGGTGCCCGCGGACCAGTCGGTCTTCCGTGGCCGTGACGGCAATCCGTCGTACGTCGAGAACGGCTTCGTCGGCTACCAGAACCTGCCCGGTTACCTGTACGGCGACAGCCGCCAGGCGGGCTCGGCCACGCTCGAGTACGCGCTCGGCGACTGCGCGCTGTCCACGATGGCCGGCGGTCTCGGCTACAAGGACAAGGCCTCGACGCTCGCCTCGCGCTGCGACAACTTCACCAACCTCTGGGACTCCACCGTCACGTCACAGGGCTTCTCAGGGTTCCCGGTCACCAAGAACGCCGACGGGACCGTCGCCGGCGACCCCGACCCCACCCAGTCCGGCGCCTTCCACGAGGGCACCGCGTGGCAGTACCAGTGGCTCGCCCAGCAGGACCCGGAGACCCTCTTCGGCCTCATGGGCGGACAGGCCGCCGCCGAGCAGCGGCTCGACAAGTTCTTCGACATGCCGACCGTGCTCACCGATCCGGCGAAGGCCGCTTCGGAGTCGTGGGTGACCGGCGCCTACGACTACCACAACAACTTCGCCTTCAACCCCAACAACGAGCCCGACTTCCACGCGCCGTGGATGTACGCGTGGACCGGCGCGCCGTGGAAGACCTCGGCCGTGCTCCGCGCGATGCGGACGCTCTTCACCGACAGCGTGTACGGCATGCCCGGCAACGACGACCTCGGCGCCACCTCGTCGATGCTCGTCTTCGCCATGGCCGGCGTCTTCGAGGCGCAGCCCGGCTCCGCGAAGTACGTCATCAGCGCGCCCATGTTCGACAAGGTCGAGATCCGGCCCGAGCACGGACGCAGGATCAGCATCGAGGCGCCGGGAGCCGACGCGTCGAAGCTCCAGTACGTCTCCTCCGTGGCGACGGGCAAGGGCGAGCTGCGGCAGAGCTGGATCTCCCACAAGGATCTGCTCCGCTCCGGCACCATAAAGGTCAAGCTCTCGGACAGGCCGACGAGTTGGGGCGCCGACGCGGCGCCGCCCGCCGTGGCGCAGGACTGAGCCGATGAGGTGCGGCCCCCCTCCCGCGAGGGGCCGCACCCCGGCCCTCACCCGCCATCGCGCGGGCCCGGTCGTACGGGCAGTGTGTCGAGTCCCCGCAGCAGCGTGCTCGTACGCCAAGTGAGGAGCGCGGGATCCGTGGCGAACGCGAGAGCCGGGTGGCGGGCCAGGAGGCGGCGCAGCGCGATGGCGGCCTCGGCCCGGGCCAGTGGGGCTCCGAGGCAGTGGTGCAGGCCGTGGCCGAATCCGAGGTGGCCCGGCCCTTGGCGTCGGATGTCGAAGCGGTCGGGTTCGGCGAAGTGGAGCGGGTCGCGGGCGGCCGCGGCGAGGGAGACCAGGACGCTGTCGCCGGCTGCGACAGGGGTGCCTGCCAGGTCCAGGGCTTCGGCGGCGAAGCGGAACGTGGTCGCGTGCACCGGGGTGTTGTAGCGCAGCGACTCCTCGACGGCGGGCTGTATGCGGGTGAAATCGTCGTGGATCAGGCCGAGTTGGCCGGGGTGCGTGAGCAGGCTGTGCACGGTGGAGGAGATCAGGTTGACCGTCGTCTCGTGACCGGCGACGAGGAGGAGGAACACCATTCCCAGGAGTTCCTCGTGCGTGAGGTCGCCTCCGTTTTGCGCCGTCCCCGCTGTGGCGAGATCGCTGAGCAGGGTGTCGTCCGGGGCCGCGGCCTTGTGAGCGAGCAGGTCGGTGAGGCAGCCGGCCAGTTCGACGGAGGCCGCCGCTGCCGCCTCCGGCGACGTGGGAAGGACCAGCTCGTTCGACCAGGTGTGGAACATGTCGCGGTCCGCTTCGGGGACGCCCAGGACCTCGCAGATCACGGTGACGGGCAGCGGCAGCGCGTACCGGCTCACGAGGTCGGCGGTCCCCTGCTCCGGCAGGGCGGTCAGCAGGTCGTCGGCGATGGCTTCGATCCGCGGGTGCAGCGCGGCGATCCGCCGGGGAGTGAAGTGTCCCGCGACCATGCGGCGGAGCCGGGTGTGCTGTGGGGGGTCGCTCTGGAGCATGTTCCGGCCGATGGCGTGGCCGCCGTCCGTCCGCCAGGACGACGAGTGCCGGATGTCGTTGCGCAGCCGGGGGTCGGTCAGGACCTTTCGTGCCGCTTCGTGGGTCACGACGAGCCAGCTCTCGCCGCTTTCCGGGACGAGGACGCGGTGGACGGGGCCCTTTTCACGCAGCGCCGCGTACACGGGGTACGGGTCGGTCGCGAGGTCGTGACCTTCGGGGGCCAGCTCCTCCAGGGTGGGCGCGGGGGTCATGAATTCTCCGATCGCATCAGTTGTTCGCTGTTCGCTGCTGATCACTTCAGGCACGTAGAAGATCGGTCACCGTGTCGGCGACGGCCGTGGCCTGGGCGTGTCCGGCGCGGGCGGCGTCCGGCCGGCGACGGTCCGCGGTCATGTTCCGGCCCATGGCGCGGCGGGCGGCCGCGTCCGGCGCGAGGAGTACGACGGAGGTTCCGTCGGCAGTCAGTTCGGCGGCCTGTTGCCGGGCATGGGGGTGCGGGCCCACGGCGGCCGGGATCGGGACCACGGCCAGTACGCGTCGGTGGCCGCGGGCCAGGTCCAGCGGCGCGGTGGAGCGGCTGCCCCCGTCCATCCACCGGCGCCCGTCCGCCGTGACCGGCGGCCAGACCAGGGGCAGCGCGCAGCTGGCGGCGACCGCCTCGACGAAGGTGAGCCGCGCGTGCCGGTCGAACGCCTCCACGGCGCCGGTCTCCGCTTCCACGGCCGCGATACGAAGAGGACGCTCGGGCCACTCCCGCACCCCGCCGAGCAGTGTGCGGACGGTGTCGAACACCTCCGTCTCCGGCCCGGTGCGCGCGGCGAGGGCGGCCCGCCCCAGGCGGCGTACGGAGCGGTCGGGGTCCCTGGAGCCCATCGCCGCCCACAGGAAACGCAGGGTCTGTGCCGCGCTCACTTTCAGGTCCACGCGGTCGTCACGGGCGAGTTGCCCCTCGTAGAGCGCACGCGGCGACTCCCCTGCCGCGAGCCGCGCGCCGTGGATCGCGCCCGCCGACGCGCCGAAGATCACGTCGGGCGTGTCGAGGTCGACTCCGGCGTCCGCCAGACCGGCGAGCACACCCACCATCCAGGCGCCGCCGACCGTTCCCCCACCACCGAGCACCAGTGCCGTTCCGTCCATGGCGTCCTCCTCCCAGCGAAATGGGGAGTGCTCCCCACTTCCGGGTCGGACGATAGCATCCGTATCGGGGAGCACTCCCCGGTTGCCGCTGCGGCGCCACGGACCACGACGGAGGACGACGATGAACGCGGGCACGGACTCCGGCACGGCCCCGCGCCGCCGCGACGCGCGACGCAACCGGGAACTCCTGGTCGAAGCGGCCCACGACGTGTTCCGCGAACAGGGGCTCGAAGCGCCGCTCGACGTCATCGCCCGCCGGGCGGGCGTGGGCAACGCGACGCTCTACCGGCACTTCCCCACCCGCGTCGCGCTCGTCGACGCGGTCTTCCGCGAGCCGCTGGGCGACACCATGACCGCCGGCGAGGAGGCCCGCGCGGCCACGGAGGCCTGGACGGGCCTCACCGGCTACCTCGACGCCGTCTTCACCGTGCTCGCCACCGACCGCGGCACCAACGACCTCATGACCACCCCCCTACGCGGCATCGACGCCCTCGACGCCGTGCACGCGCACAACCGGCGGACGCTGGAACTGCTCCTCGATCGCGGCCGGTCCGAGGGCACCGTCCGCCCCGACGTCACCGCCGAGGACGTCCTGTTCGCGCTCGCCGCCCTCGGCCGCGCCGTCCCGGCCCTGACCACGGCGGCCGCCCCCGACGCGTGGCGCCGGCCCCTCGCCCTGTTCCTCGACAGCCTGCGCAGCTCCCCCACTCCGCCGCCGCTCCCCTCCCCCGCGCTCACTCCCGAGCAACTCGGCGACGTACTCGGCGAGTTGGGACCGCACCGAAGCTCCGGTGGCCCGACGGCATAGCCGGGCGGACGCGAAGGCATCGGGCCGTTCCCTCTTTCCACCGGCTTTCCTCCGGCTTTCCTCCGACGTGCCGGTCCGCTGGCGCACCGGGCCGGGGCGTCACAGTGTGGGGATGAGTACCGAACTGGAGGATGGCGTGGACGCTGCCGATGACGGGACGCGGTGCCTGGTGACCGGGGCGAGCGGTTACATCGGCGGCCGCCTGGTGCCCGAACTGCTCGACGCGGGTCACCGGGTGCGCTGTCTGGCCCGCTCCCCCGACAAACTGCGCGACCACCCGTGGGCGAAGGACACGGAGATCGTGCGCGGTGACGTCACGGATGCCGCCTCGGTCGCCGAGGCGATGACCGGCGTGGACGTCGCCTATTACCTGGTGCACTCCATGGGGGCCGGCGACGACTTCGAGCGGAGCGACCGCGAGGCCGCGCGGATCTTCGGCGAGCAGGCCCGCCGGGCCGGCGTGCGGCGCATCGTCTATCTCGGCGGACTCACCCCGGAGGGAGTGCCGGAGCGCGATCTCTCACCGCACCTGCGCTCACGCGCCGAGGTGGGTCACCTCCTGCTCGCCTCGGGAGTGCCGACGACGGTCCTGCGGGCGGCCGTGATCATCGGTTCCGGCTCGGTGTCGTTCGAGATGCTGCGCTATCTGACCGAGCGGCTGCCGGTGATGGTGACACCGAGCTGGGTGCACACCCGGATCCAGCCGATCGCCGTGCGCGACGTGCTGCGCACGCTCGTCGGCAGCGCGACGATGCCGCCGCACATCTCCCGCGCCTTCGACATCGGCGGCCCCGACGTGCTCACCTACCGGGACATGATGCTCCGGTACGCGGCCGAGGCGCGGCTGCCGCGGCGGCTCCTGCTCCCGGTGCCCATGCTCAGCCCCGGCCTGTCCAGCCGCTGGGTCGGCCTGGTGACACCCGTGCCGGCGTCCATCGCCCGGCCGCTGTGCGAGTCGCTGCGCCACGAGGTCGTCTGCCACGAGCACGACATCGCCGCGTACGTGCCGGACCCGCCAGGGGCGCCGATCGGCTTCGACGAGGCGGTGGCGCTCGCGCTGCGCCGGGTCCAGCAGGCACAGGTCGCCACGCGCTGGTCCTCTGCCGCGGTGCCGGGCGCGCCGAGCGATCCGCTGCCCACGGACCCGGACTGGGCGGGCGGCAGCCTGTACACGGACGAGCGGGAGCGCCTGGTCGACGCGGAACCGCAGCGGCTGTGGGAGGTGATCGAAGGGATCGGCGGCGAGAACGGCTGGTACTCGTTCCCCCTGGCCTGGGCGGTGCGCGGCTGGCTCGACCGGGCCATGGGCGGCGTGGGGCTGCGGCGCGGGCGGCGCGACGCGGCCCGGCTCCGGGTCGGCGACTCGCTGGACTTCTGGCGCGTCGAGGAGATCGAACCGGGCCGGCTGCTGCGGCTGCGGGCCGAGATGCGGCTGCCCGGACTCGCCTGGCTGGAGCTGTCCGTGGAACAGGAGGACGACGGCCGGACCCGCTACCGGCAACGGGCGCTGTTCCACCCGCGGGGCCTGGCAGGTCAGGCCTACTGGTGGAGCGTGGCGCCGTTCCACGCCGTGGTGTTCGGCGGCATGGCCCGCAACATCGCCTCCACCGCGGAGCACGGTTCCGCCAAGCATTGACCGCGTCGGCCCCCGGCCTCCCGCACGCGCGCTCGAAGAGGCCGGCGCCGCGCGGAAGTCGTCCGCGTCCTGACCCATCCGCTCGTCCCGCGGCTCCGTATTACCACTGCACCCGCACACGTGATCACATGTGTGCGCAGCCAGAGCTCGGAGGTCTCGAACGTGAAGGAAGCCGTCCACATCGGTCCCGCGCCGTCGGCGGGGCCCAGCCTGGAGGAGCTCATGGCCGATGTGGCGAAGGGAGACAAGGACGCCTTCTCCTCGGTGTACGACGCCGTGGCCGGCTCGGTCCTCGGCGTGGTCCGCGCTGTGCTGCGGGACCGGGCGCAGTCGGAGGAGGTCGCCCAAGAGGTGCTCGTCGAGGTGTGGGGCAACGCGGCCCGCTACCGCACCGACCGCGGGACGGTGATCAACTGGGTCCTGACGCTGGCCCATCGCCGGGCCATCGACCGGGTCCGCTCCGTGGAGTCGGCCGCCGCCCGGGACCATCAGGCGGCTCTGCTGGCGCGGACCCCCGAGTTCGACGAGGTGACCGAGGAGGTGGAGACGCGGCTTGAGCACGAACAGTTGCGGCGCTGTCTGCGGACGCTGACCGAACTGCAGAAGCAGTCCGTGTCGCTGGCCTACTACCGCGGCCTCACCTACAGCCAGGTCGCGGAACTGCTCGCCGTTCCGCTCGGCACGATCAAGACGCGGCTGCGCGACGGGCTGATCCGGCTGCGCGACTGCCTGGGGGTGAACGCATGACCACCGCCGATCTGCACACACTGACCGGGGCCTACGCCCTGCACGCTCTCGACCCGGCCGAGCAGGCCGAGTTCGAGCGGCACCTCGACGCGTGCCCGGCGTGCGCCCAGGAAGTACGGGAGCTGTCCGCCACGGCGGCCCGGCTCGGGCTCGCCGTCGGCGTCGTGCCGCCCGAGGGCTTCAAGGAGTCGGTCCTGCACCGGATCGACAGCGTGCGCCAGGAGCCGCCGCGCACCTCGGCAAGCGCGGCCGTCGCCGGGGCGCGCCGGCGCGGTCTGCAGGTCTCGCGCTGGACGCTTGCCGCCTGTCTCGCGGCGGTGGCCGCGCTCGGCGGGACCACGGTGTGGCAGCACATTGAGGCGCGGGACGCACGGCAGGAGGCCCGAGAGGCCCAGCAGGCCACGGACCAGGTGGCCGACGTCCTCGCTGCGCCCGACGCCAAGGTGCGCACCGCGCGTCTGACAGGCGGCGCGAGCGGCACCGTCGTCGTCTCCGAGGACCGCGACAAGGCCGTGTTCGTCGCCGCGTCCATGGCGCGGCCGCCGAGCGGCAAGGTCTACCAGCTGTGGTTCGACGACGGCGGCACGATGCGTTCCGCCGGGCTGATGGACCCGCGGCGCACCGCGCAGTCCGTCCTCATGGCGGGTTCGGTGGGTGACGCGTCCGGGATGGGCATCACGGTCGAACCCGCCGGCGGTTCGCAGCACCCGACCTCCGATCCGGTGGCGCTGATGGAGTTGCCCGCCTGATGCGGTGACCCGCGTGGCCGAACCTGCCGGTTCAGTCACGCGGGCGCCGGGGCGGGCGCGGGAAGAAACCACTGGTCCGCGCGACGTACTCGGCATACCCGGGGCGGTCCGACATGTGCCGCTCCAGAAGAGGCTTCCCGCTGCCGTTGAGGAGCAGGAAACTCATGGTCAGGGGCGAGGCGAGAGCAAGCAGGGCCGGCCACGGCCCTGCTTCGCAGGCCGGCAGGAACAGGCCCCACCACACACAGAAGTCCCCGAAGTAGTTCGGGTGCCTGGTCCAGCTCCACAGCCCCCTGTCCATGATCTTGCCGCGGTGCGCGGGGTCGGCCTTGAAGCGGGCCAGTTGATGGTCCCCGACGGCTTCGAAGCACAGGCCCACGGCCCAGACGAGCACGCCGGCGACGGTGATCAGGGACAGGTCCGACGGCGCGTACGACGCGATCTGCACCGGCAGCGACACCAGCAGGATCAACGCGCCCTGCAGGAGATACACCATCCGCAGGGCGTAGAGGTCGCGGCGGCCGGGCGCCTTCGCCAGCAGTCGTTCGTAGCGCGGGTCCTCGCCGTGACCGCGGGAGCGCCACGCGATGTGCAGGGCGAGCCGCAGACCCCAGGCCGCGGTGAGGAGCAGCACGAGGAGGCGGCGGGCGTCGTCGCCGTCGCCCGCCGAGAGGCCGTACGTCGTACCGGCCACCGCGGCGAACCCGATGCCCCAGGCCACATCGACGCCCCGGTGCCGCCCGGTGCGGACGCCGACGGCGAAGGCGGCCAGGACCACGATCAGGACCGAGGCCGCCGACGCGCCGATGTTCAGGGCGAAGGCCGCCCACGGGAAACCGTTCATGAGCCCGCCCCGGCCGGGGATTCAGGGCGTACGGCCAGGATCTGGTCGACGCCCATCCGGCCTTGCTCGAAGGCGAGTCCGCCGCCGACGAGATACAGGCGCCACACCCGGGCCCCTTCCTCGCCGATCAGGCGCACGGCCTCGTCCCAGCCGTCCTCCAGGGTCCGCGACCAAGCGGCGACGGTACGGACGTAGTGCTCCCGCATCGCCTCGGCCCCCACCACTTCCAGGCCCGCCCCTTCGATGAGCGTCACCGTCTCCCCGAGCGGCCTCATGTGCATGTCGGGTGCGATGAAGGCCTCGATGAACGCGCCGCCGCCGGGCGCCCGCTCCCCGCGCGACATCTGCTGGAGCAGGACCCGCCCGCCGGGCCTGGCCCGGTCGTGCAGCAGCCGGGTGAAGGCGGGATACTCCGCGTCGCCCACGTGCTCGCCCATCTCGATGCTCACGACCGCGTCGTACCGGTCTCCGGCGGGCTCCCGGTAGTCCTGGCAGCGCACCTCGACCCGGTCCTCCAGACCGCGTGCGCGTGCCTGTTCCCTTACGTAGGTGGCCTGTTCCTCGGCGAGCGTGACCGCGGTGACGTGGACGTCGTGGTGCTCGGCGGCGTGCAGCGTGAGCGCGCCCCAGCCGCAGCCGACGTCGAGGAGGCGGTCACCCGGCCGCAACCGGAGCTTGTCGCAGATGAGTTCGAGCTTGGCCCGCTGTGCCTGCGCCAGGCCGGTGTCGGACGCGCGGTCGGGCCAGTACGCGCACGAGTAGGCCATCGTGTCGTCCAGCAGGAACGTGTAGAAGGCGTTCGACAGGTCGTAGTGGTGGCTGATCGCGGCGCGGTCCCGGGCCCGGCTGTGCAGGGTGCCGCGCAGCCGGGACTGGGAGGCCGGCGGCGCCGGCGGCGGGCCCAGGGCGCCGAGGCGGACCAGCGTCCGCAGCGCGCGGGCACGGTCGGCCACCGTGACCTGTGGCTGGTGCACCGCCTGCTCACCGGCCGCCCGCCACATGGTGCGCAGGGCCTCGCCGAGGTCGCCGTCGACATCGATCTCGCCGGTGACGTACGCCTGGGCCAGCCCCAGTTCGCCCGGGTGCCACAGCAGGCGGCGCAGCGCGCGGCGGTGCCGGACGACCACCGTCGACGTGCCCGGCGGGCCCGCCTCGCTGCCGTCCCAGGTCCGCAGGGCGAGCGGCAGCGGCCCTCCGAACGAGTCCTCGGCGAGCGCGGCGAGGCGCGCGGCGGCCCCCTTGCGGGCGGTACCGGAATTGCTCATCGGCGGGTGGGCTCCTTCGTGAACAGGTACTGCTGGACGTCGAGGTAGCCGGAGCGGAACCCGGCCTCCGAGTAGGCGAGGTAGAACGTCCACATGCGGCGGAACGTCTCGTCGAAGCCGAGCGCCTCGACCTCGTCGGCGCGCTCGGTGAAGCGCTCGCGCCACAGCCGCAGCGTCTCGGCGTAATGCGGTGCGAGGCCTTCTCTGCGTGCGGTGCGCAGCCGCGTGTGCTCGCGGGTGAGCCGGTCGATGACGTCGACGGACGGCAGGAGTCCGCCGGGGAAGATGTACTTCTGGATCCAGGTGTATGTACGGCGGCTGGCCAGCATCCGGTCGTGCGGCATGGTGATGGCCTGGACGACGGCCCGGCCGCCGGGGGCGAGCCGTTCGTCGAGGGTCCGGAAGTATCCGGTCCAGTACTCCTCCCCTACGGCTTCGATCATCTCGACGCTGATCACGGCGTCGTACGTGCCCGTGCTCGCCCGGTAGTCGAGCAGTTCGACGGCGACGCGGTCCGCGTATCCGGCGTCCCGGGCCCGGGCCAGGGCGAGGTCCCGTTGTTCGGTGGACAGGGTCAGCGAGGTGACGTGGGCGCCGCGGGCCGCGGCCCGCAGGGCGAGTTCGCCCCAGCCCGTGCCGATCTCCAGGACGCTGCTGCCCTCCCCGACGGCGGCCAGGTCGAGCAACCGGTCGATCTTGCGCCGCTGGGCGGCCGCGAGCACCGACCGGTTCGCGGGAAAGCTGCGGAAGAGCGCGGCGGAGTAGGTCAGCGTGTCGTCGAGGAAGAGGGCGAACAGGTCGTTGGACAGGTCGTAGTGGTGGCTGATGTTCGCCCGTGCTCCGGCCGGGGTGTTGCGCTGGGCCGGAGGCTGTCGCTGGGCCCACAGGTCGCGCAGTCGCTGGAGCGGGGCGGGGACGAGCGTGGCCGCGTGTTCGGCGAGGACGGTGAGCACACCGACGAGGTCGTCGGCCTCCCACTCGCCGGCCAGGTACGACTCGCCGAAGCCGATGAGCCCCTGGGCGCCGATGCGGCGGTGGAAGGCCCCCGGGTCGTGCACCACGAGCGCGGGACCGCCCAGGCCCACGGTGTCGTGCTCGGCGTACCGCACCCGCAGGGGCAGCCGGTTCAGCGCGGAGCGGACGACCGCGCGTGCGGCGGCGGTGCGCATGCCGGATGCGCGGGGCAGCGCCGCGACGTCGGGCCAGCGTGCCGCGTCGACGCCGGTACGGGGCAGGGCCTGGGCCCCGGTGGAGATGAGTGTCATCGCATGCCTTTCTGGACCTGGTGGCGCGGACGGGGTGCGAGGCGCAGACCGCGCAGCAGGAGACGTATGCCGTGCGCCCTGATCGCGGCCGACACCGCGAACGTGGACAGCGGGTGCCGAAGGACGGTGCGCGTGACGGCGAGCGGCGATGCGGGTCGTCGCTCGCCGCGGACCGTCGCGGTGAAGGGTGGTGTGCCGGTGTTTTCGAGCCGCACGGTCAGTCGCAGCCGCTCGTCCGGCGTCGGCAGCCGCATGCGGTAGCGCCCTTCGACGGCGTTGAAGGGCGACACGTAGAACTCCTTGTCAACGTGCGCCTCGTCGTGGCGGTCGGGGTGCAGTACGTAGCAGTGCCGTTCGCCGTACGTGTTGTGGACCTCGGCGACCACACAGCGGGGAGTTCCGTCGGCCGTGCGGCACCAGTAGAGGGTGAGCGGGTTGAAGACGTGGCCGAGCACACGCGCGTGGGCCAGCATCACCACGCGGTCCGTGGCGGCCAGGCCGACGCCCTGCGCCGCCAGGAAGGTCCCGAGCCGTTCGCGCAGGGTGGTGCCGTCGCCGCCGAGATGGTCACGGGCGTCGAAGCGGGCGAACCAGCGCAGCGGGTACGCGAGACGGGGCGGCCTGTCGATGTCGACGAGCCACATGTAGGTGCGGTGGCGCAGGGTGTGGCGGACCGGGCCGGTGCGGACGTGCGCGACGGTGCAGGGGTAGAGCGCGGGGGTGCGGATCACCACGGCACCCCCAGCGCCGCGGCGGCCGCGACGCCGGAGCGGCAGCCGTCCTCGTGGAAGCCCCAGCCGGCGTAGGCACCGGCGAACGCCGTCACGGGGCCGTTCAGTTCGGGCAGCCGGCGTTGCACGGCCACGGACTCAGGTGTGAAGACGGGGTGTTCGTACACCATCCGTGCCAGGACCCTGGAGGGATCCACGCGGTCCGCGCCGTTGAGGGTCACGAGGAACCGCTCCGGGGCATGCAGGCGCTGCAACCGGTTCATGTCGTAGCTGACGCGTACCCCGGCGGCGTCCGTGCCGCACGACGGCATCAGGTAGTTCCAGGACGCTCTGGCCCCCGCGCTGTGCGGCAGGACAGCGGTGTCGGTGTGCAGCAGCGTCGGGTTGCGGGAGTAGCGGAACGCGCCCAGCACCTCGCGTTCCCGCCCGTCGGCGTCGGTGAGCAGGCGCAGCGCCTGATCGGGGTGGACCGCGAGGACGACCGCGTCGTACGTCACGGTCCCCAGCCGGTCGCTGCTGACGTCCACGCCTGCCGCGTGCCTGCTCACCGCGCGCACGGGGGTGGCGGTGTGAACGGCGGAGAGGTTCTTGGCGACGCGCTCCACGTAACTGCGCGAGCCTCCCGTCACCGTGCGCCACACCGGGGAACCGCCGACCGAGAGCATCCCGTGGTGGTCGAGGAACCGGAAGAGGTGGGCCGCCGGGTACGCGTGCGCCGTGCGGGCGTCGCAGGACCAGACTGCGGAGACCAGTGGCGTCATGAAGTGGGCGACGAAATAAGGCGAGAAGCGTTCGGCCGCGATGAACTCACCCAGTGTGCAGGGGAGTTGTCCGTCCTCGCCGGTCCGCGCGGACGTCGACTCCAGGACGCGGCGGGCTGCCCGGTGGAAGCGCGGCACCTCGGCCAGCATGCGCAGATACGGCGTCCGCAGGGCGTTGCGCGGCCGCGCGAACAGTCCGCGCGCGCCGCGTGCCCCGGCATACTCCAGGCCGCAGCCCTCGCACCGGACGGACATGCTCATCTCCGACTCCTGCGTGGCGACACCCAGCTCGGAGAAGAGCCGCAGCAGGTTCGGATACGTACGGCGGTTGTGCACGATGAACCCGGAGTCGACGCGGTGCACCCGGCCGTCGGCCGAGACCACGTCGTGGGTGTGCGCGTGTCCGCCGAGCCGGTCGTCGGCCTCGTACAGGGTCACCTGGTGGGAGCGACCGAGAATGTGCGCCGCGGTCAGCCCGGCCACTCCGCTGCCGACCACCGCTGTGCGCCGTCCCGTCCCCTGGGGCATCGTGATCCTTTCGCCCGCCCCCGTCCGGGGCTCTCACCCTGTGATCCGGAGCGGACGCCGCCGTGGATTGCCCGGGCCGGCCAAGTCGATCTCGCGGCGGAGCCGGTACGCGGCCGCCGACCCTGCCGGCCCCGCCTCGCCCCGGGCATGCCGCCACCCGGTGGCGGCTGAGCGGTTCGGTCAGGGTCGTCGGTGGGGTGGGTCGGCCGCGGTGACCCGGCCCGGCTGGACGAGGTTCACCGATGCCTCGCACGTCTGCCGTCGGTGCGATGGCAGACACGAGGGGACGCGGCCCTCGGCGGTGAGCCGGGCCGGGGCCGGCGGGGCTTCCTCATCGCCGCTGCCGCCGCGTCGACCCGCGCGGGTCTCGCCGGTGTCGATCCGCGACTCAGTCTTGATGGGGGCCTGCCCGGCGCGGTCCCGCTTGACCCCGTCCAAGCCCTCTGCCCTCTCGAAGACCGACACCGCCATGGTCGAGGTCCACGTCGACGACGGGCCCTGGGAAGAGGCCCGCCTCACCTCCGAGCGCACCCGCGACAACTGGCGCCAGATATCCCGTATCCGGTGCGCCTATCCCTGGCAGGCCCCCGAAGGCGGCCACAACCTGACCGTTCGCACCGCGCTCGCGCACCGGTTGTCACTCATCCGGGCGAGACACCAATCCGCGTAGCGATCAGTTCCGGATTCCCCACGACGAAGGCAGATCGCCTTTGTGCACCACCTCGTTGAGGAGTTGCCATGCGCACTCGAATCCGTCGTATCGCCGTAGCCGTCACCGTCAGCGCCGTCCTGCCCCTGGCCCTGACCGCCTGCTCCGACAGCGACTCCAAGGACAAGGCGTCCGACAGCGCCTCGGCCGGCTCCTCCAAGGCATCCGACATGGCCAGCCCCTCCGGCGACACGGGCACCATGAGCGAGCCGTTCGGCCCGGGCTGTTCCTCCGTGCCCAAGAGCGGCTCCGGCTCCTTCGACGGCATGGCCAAGGACCCGGTCGCCACCGCCGCGTCCCACAACCCCGCCCTGTCCACCCTCGTCACCGCCGTGAAGAAGGCCGGCCTGGTCGACACCCTCAACAACGCCAAGAACATCACGGTGTTCGCGCCCACCAACGACGCCTTCGCCAAGATCCCGAAGGCGGACCTGGACAAGGTCCTCAACGACAAGGCCCAGCTCACCAAGATCCTCACCTACCACGTCGTAGGCCAGAAGCTGGCCCCCAAGGACCTGGAGAAGGGCTCCTTCGAGACACTGGAGAAGTCCAAGCTCACCACGTCCGGTTCAGGTGAGTCCTACAAGGTCAACGACTCCGCCAACGTGGTCTGCGGCAACGTCAAGACCGCCAACGCCAACGTCTACATCATCGACACCGTCCTCATGCCCAAGAACTGACACGAGCGCGCCCGCGCAGCGGAACCTCGGCCGGACGCCACCCTCGACGTCCGGCCTTCCGCGCGTCGGCGCAGCCGTCAGTCGGTGTCAGTCGGTGTCCTTGCCCATCGCCCGGTGGACCGCCTGGCGGGCCTCGTAGAAGTCGGCGTCCGAGACGTCGGGATCGTCCTCCGCCTCGCTCAGCCAGTCCTCCATCTCCTCGGGCTGCCACAGATCGAAGCCCTGGGGGATGTCGAGCGTCGTGGTACTCGCACGCAGCTGCTCCACCGCAGCGGCCTCCTGGACACTGCGAGTGCTCACCTCGGTCACCGCGCCACGTCCTTCCGGTCTTCATAGGGGAACGGTCCGGCGACCCTGCCAGACACACCCCGAGTGTGTCCAAAACCGCACGTCGCACAGGCTTTCCCGGACCAGCCCTTCCTACGAGGCCAGAACGCTCACCCGCCCGGTCAGTTCGGCCGAGAACACGTCGGCGGCCTGGCCCAGGGCCACGGCGGACGCAGGCGCGATGACCGTACGGTCGCCGTCCACGGTGATGTCCTTGTCGAGGGTGAACCAGCCGGGGACGATGTGGGCCGCCCCCATGGAGGCCAGGACGGGGCGCAGCGCGTAGTCGATGGCCAGGACGTGCGCGGTGCTGCCGCCGGTGGCGAGCGGGAGCACGGTCTTCCCGGCCAGCGCGTACTGCGGGAGCAGGTCGAGCAGCGCCTTCAGCAGGCCGCTGTACGCGGCCTTGTAGACGGGGGTGCCGATCACGATGCCGTCCGCCCGCGCGAACCGCGCCGCGGCCTCGACGATCGCGGGGTGGCCGAAGTCGGCGCGCAGCAGCGCTTCGGCGGGGAGGTCGCGGACGTCGAGGGCGCTCACCTCGTGGCCGTTGTCGACGAGCCGGGCGTCGATGTGGCGCAGGAGCCGGCCGGTGCGCGAGGTGGCTGAAGGGCTTCCGGAGACGGAGAGGACGGCGGCCATGGGGAACCTTCCGGGTTCGGTGGAGCGGGGTGTGCGGCGAGGTCAGTGGTTCACGCGTTCGGGGGCACGTTCACCAGGCGCTCGTCCGTACGGTGATGAGCGGGGTCAGGTCGCCGCGCAGCGTCTCGAGGAACGTGACGACCTCGGCGGCCACCGAGCGGTGCTGCTGGTCGTTCAGGACGTCGTGGCGGGCGCCGTGCACGACGGCGAGGCGGGCGCGTGGCAGTGTCTTGGCGGCCTGGGCGAGGGCGTCGTGGTCGGCGAGCGGGTCGCTGTCGCCGACGAGCAGAAGGTGGGGGATGTCCGCGGCGGTGGTGTACGCGGCGTCGAGCAGGGCGTCCGGCACGGGGGCGGCGAGGGCGCCGCGCCGCACCTGCGCGTCGCCGGTGAGGGCGCCGCGGTGGGCCGGGCAGGTCGTCCGGACCTCCAACTCGTCGTCCCAGGAGCCGGTTTCGGCGGCCGTGCCGGCGCCGGGAAGGCCCGCGAGGACGAGGGCGTCCGGCCGGGGCGCGAGGGTGTCGGCCGCCTGGCCGTACAGGGCGGCGAGCGCGGCGGCGCCGGTATCGGCGCCCACGAGGACGAGCGGGCGCACCGTGCCGTCGTCAGCGCCCGCGTTCCCAGCGTTCTCAGTGGCCGCGTCTTCGACCGCCGCGGCGAGACGTCCGCCGAACTCGGCCAGGTAAACGGCGAGTTGACCGGTGTCCGGCCCGGCCGCGTCGACGACACGGACCCGGTACGCGTCCGCCGCGAGGCGCTTGCCGAGCCGGTCGTACGTGGCGCGGGTCTCGCCGCGCCCCGGCACGACGACGACGGTGCCGCGGGTGCGCAGGCCGGCGGGCGCGTGGTGGTCGGTGTACTGCTGGGTCATGCGACGTCTCCTACGGGTTCGGGCACCGGTGCGGGCGCAGGCCGCCAGCCGAGGGCGGGTGCCACGTCGGTGGCGATGAGTTCGAGCGCCCGGATCGCGGCGTCGAGGTCGGGCACGGCGGGGTTGAACTGGGTGATCAGGTCGGTCGCGACGGGCAGGACCCGCTCCTGCCCGAGGGCCGCGACGATCTCGTCGGGGTGGCCGTAGAACGTGTGGAAGCGGCGCAGCGCCTCCGCCTCGTCCAGACCCTTGGGGAAGGCTCCGCCGTCGGCCATGCGCAGCGCGGCGCGGTGCACGTCGTCGCCGATGAGGCGCAGCGCGGCGCGCCGGTCCCGCGCCGGGAACACGAACCGTGACAGGCCGACGCGAGGGCGGCTCGGCCGGTCCCAGGACGCCAAGTAGGCGTCTGCCCAGGGACGTTGCACTGTGTCGGTGGGTGCGTCGTGCCCGTAGGCCGCCCGGTTCAGGAGCAGGTTCGAGCCGGCCGCGGCGGCGTGCCGGGCGCCGGGTTCGCTGAAGACGCCCTGCCAGATCCGGCCGGTGAAGTCGCCGGGCGTCGGCTGGATGCGAAAGCCCGGCGTCCGGACCTCTCCACCGGACAGCGCCTGGCGCAGTACCTCCAGGTGTTCGCTGGTGAGCCGGCGTTTGCGCGCGGCGTCCTTGCCGAAGGCGGCGTACTCCAAGGCGCTCGATCCGCTGCCGACGCCGATCTCGACGCGGCCGCCGCTGAGGGTGTCGACGACGGCGATGTCCTCGGCGAGCCGGACGGGGTCCTCCAGCGGCAGCACGGTGACGGCGGTGCCGAGCCGGATGCGGGTGGTGCGGGCCGCGGCGTGGGCGAGGAAGGGCCACGGCGCGGACAGTCCGCCCCCGCCGCCGGGTTCGTGGTGCTGGGCGACCCAGCCGATGTCGAAGCCCAGCGCGTCGGCGGCGACGAAGAGTTCCTGCGCGTTGCGGTAGACCCGCACCGGGTCGTCGTCGCGGCCCTGGACGTGGGTGAGGAAGCCGAGCCGGAAGCGCGGCGCCGGGGCCGTCACGCTCCCGCCGCCCGGCCGGTGTGGCGGTTGGCCGGGATCGGCAGGCCGAGGTTGCCGCGCAGGGTGTCGGCGTCGTACTCGGTGCGGAACAGATCGCGCTTCTGCAGGATCGGCACGACGCCGTCGACGAAGAGCTCCAGCTCCTCCTCGGTGCGGAAGGCCAGGTTGATGCCGTCGAAGGTGCCGGCGTCGAACCACTCCTCGATGCGGTCGGCGACGGTCTCCGGCGCGCCGACGAACGGCGAACGACGGAACTCGGCGAGCGACTGGGCGACTTGACGCAACGTCAGGTTCTCCGACGTCGCCCGCTCGATGATCTTCGCGGCGCCGGTGCGGCCGCCCTTCTCGGCGAGGTGCGCGACGTCCGGGAAGGGTGCGTCGAGGTCGTGCACGCTGAAGTCGTACGCGCCGAAGGACCGGCCGAGGAGCGCGAGGTGACGGTCGAAGTCGTTGTCCTCCTCGAAGATCTCCCGCTCACGGAGCCGGGCGGCCTCGTCGGTCGAGGCGACGACGGGGCCGCCGTGGATGAATATCTTGATGTGATCGGGGTTGCGGCCGTGGGCGGCGGTGCGGCGCTTGATGTCGGCGTAGTACTCCTGCGCCTGCTGGAGCGGTCCGCCGGGCGCGTAGATGCCCTCGGCGACCCGTGCGGCGAGGTCGCGGCCCTCCTCGGAGACACCGGCCTGGAAGATCACCGGCTGGCCCTGGGGCGAGCGCGAGAGGTTCAGCGGTCCCGCGACCTTGAAGTGCTCGCCCACATGGCCCAGTTCGTGGAGCTTGGCCGGGTCCAGGAAGACGCCGCGGTCGACATCGGCCGGGAACGCGTCGTCCTCGTACGAGTCCCACAGCCCCTGCGCGACCTGGACGAACTCCAGGGCCCTGCCGTACCGGGTGGCGTAGTCGAGGTGCTCGTCGAGGCCGTAGTTCTTGGAGGTCCCGGTGTCGAAGCTGGTCACGACGTTCCAGCCGGCGCGGCCGCCGCTGATGTGGTCGAGGGAGGCGAACCGGCGCGCGAGGTTGAACGGCGAGTTGTAGGTGGAGCTGGCCGTGCCGACGAGACCGATGTTCCGGGTGTGGGTGGCGACGGCCGACAGGAGGGTGAGGGGTTCGAGCCGGTTGAGGTAGTGCGAGGGGTAGGTGGCGTTGATGAACTGGCTGTCGACGACGAACAGGGCGTCGAACAGGGCGTGTTCGGCGGCCTGCGCCTGGCGTATGTAGTAGTTGATGTCGATGCTGGCGTTCTTGGCGACGCGCGGGTCCTTCCACAGGCCGTGCTGGCCGGGGCCGCCGACGCCGTACGGGTGCAGCGCGAGGTGGATCTTCTTTCGGGACATGGCTGTTCCTCTCTAGGGCTTCTACGTGTGCAACAGGGCGCGGAGCGCGTCGCGTTCGGCCCGGTCGGCCGTGGCCCCGTGCAGGGTCGGCGCGGAGCCGAGGAGGAGGCGCGTGTACGCGTGCCGCGGCTCGTCGACGATCTCGCGGGCCGGGCCGGCCTCGACGAGTTCACCCTGGTAGAGGACGGCGATGCGGTCGGCGACACCGGCGACGGAACCGAGGTCGTGGGAGATGAGGACGAGGGCCGTGCCCTCGGTGCGCAGCTCCTTGAGGATCTCCAGGATCTGGACGCGGTTGGCGGAGTCGAGGGCGCTGACGGGTTCGTCGAGGATGACGACGCGGGGTTCGGTGACCAACGCCCGTGCGACGGCGACGCGTTGGCGCTGGCCTCCGGAGAGCTCGCCCGGCAGCCGCTCCAGCAGGTCCTCGGTGAGGCGGACCCGGTCGAGGAAGCTCCTGACGCGGGTGGCCGCCTCGCCGCGCGGAACGCCCTGCACGAGCAGGGGTTCGCTCAGCGATTCCTCGATGGTGAGGTCCGGGTCGAGGCTGCGCAGCGGGTCCTGGAAGACGTACTGGATGATCCCGCTGCGGCGCAGCTCGCGCCACTGGCGGCGGCCGTAGGAACTGACGTCCGCTCCCCCGACGGCGATCGAGCCGCTCGTCGCGCGCACCAGGCCGAGAACGGTGCGGGCGAGTGTGGACTTGCCGGAGCCGGTCTCGCCGATGAGGCCGACGGTCTCACCGGGTGCGACGCTCAGTGAGACGCCGTGCAGGGCCTGGCGGCGCCTGCGGCGCGGCCCGTAGTGCACGTCGAGGCCGTTGATCTGCAGGATCGGGCCGGTGGAGTCGGCCGGGCTGTCGGTGCTCACGCGTCCTCCTTCGCCGACGTCGCAGCCGGGGTACGGAACCTGTCCAGGCCGTAGCTCTCGTGCTCGGCGATGAGCAGCCGGGTGTACTCGTGCCGCGGGTCGTGCAGGACCGTGCCGGTCGGTCCGTGCTCGACGACCTCGCCCTGCCGCATGACGAGGACCTCGTCGCAGAGCTGGGCGACGACGGCGAGGTCGTGGGAGACGACCACGAGCGCGAGGCCGTTCTGTTCGCGCAGGTCGGCGAGGAGGTCGAGGATCTCCGCCTGCACGGTGACGTCGAGCGCGGTGGTGGCCTCGTCGGCGATGAGGACGCGCGGTCGCGCGGCGATCGCGGCGGCGATCAGGACGCGTTGCAGCATGCCGCCGGAGAGTTCGTACGGGTACTGGCCGTGGACGAGTTCAGGGTCGCGGAGGTGGACGGCGCGCAGCAGCTCGACGGCTTGCTCGCGGGCCTCCCGCCGCTTCAGGCCCTTCTTCACGCGCAGGACCTCGGCGATCTGGGCGCCCACGCGGATGGAGGGGTTGAGGTAGGAGGCCGGGTCCTGGAAGACCGCGCTGATCGTGGTGCCGCGCAGTGCGGTCCATTGCGCGGATGTCAGCGTGGTGATGTCGGTGCCGGCGATCTCGACCGAGCCGCCGGTGATCTCGAAGTGCGGGGGCAGGATGCCCAGTGCGGCGCGGCAGGTGAGGGTCTTGCCGCTCCCCGACTCGCCGACGATGCCGACGGTCCTGCCGGGGGTCAGCTCGAAGCTCACGCCGTGCACGATCTCGCGGTCACCGGCCAGATCGCTGATGTGCAGGTCGCGTACGGAGAGCACGGGGGCGGCCGGGGAGGTGCGTACGTGGGGCGCCGCGGTCGGCTGCGGGAGCGTCTTCTGGGTCTGGGTCTGGGTCTGGGTCGACGGGGTCATCGGGCACCTCCGGCGGGGGCGGGTTCGGCCTTGTCGATGCGGTGGGCGCGGGCCTTGCGGCGGTTGACCAGGGCGCGGCCGGCCTCGCCGGAGACATCGCGGATGGCGTCCGCGAGGAGGTTGCCGGCCCAGACGGTCACCATGATCAACAGGGCGGGGGCGACCGGCGCCCACGGTTGGTGGCTGAGGTACGCCAGGTCGGAGGCGAGCAGTCCGCCCCAGGTCGGGGCCGGTGGCTGGACGCCGATGCCGAGGAACGTGAGGCTGGAGACGATGACGAAGCCGACGCCGATGGTCTGCGCGAGGGCGACCGCGATGGGCGGCAGCACCTTCGCCCATACGTGGCGGCGCACGATCCAGCCGATGGAGGCGCCGGAGACGAGCGCGGCCTCGACGTACTGGGAGCGGGCCACGGTGAGGGTCGCGGCGCGGGCCACCCGGTAGAACAGCGGGGAGACCAGGACGCCGGTGACGAGCATGGCCTGCGTGATGCCGTTGCCGAGGAGGGCGATCACGGCGACGGCGAACAGCAGGAACGGCAGGGCGACGAGGGTGTCGGTGAGGCGCAGCGTGACCCACTCGAAGGCGCGGCCGAGGTAGACCGACAGGATGCCGGGGACGGAGCCCACGACCAGTGCGGTCAGGGCGACTTCGAGCGATCCGAGGACGCTGACGCGGGAGCCGTCGAGGAGGCGGCTGAACGTGTCGCGGCCGAGGTAGTCGGTGCCGAGCCAGTGCGCGGACGAGGCGTCCGCGAGGGTGTGCGTGCTGGTGGCGAGGGGGTCCTGCGGGGCGAGCAGCGGGCCGAGGATCGCGAGCAGGGCGATCACGGCGAGGATGACGACGGCGATCCGTCCGGACGTGAGGGTGAGGACGCGGCGCACCATGGGTCACACTCCCCTCTGCGAGGCCGGTGTCACGCGGACCAGGACGAGGTTGACGAGCAGGTTGAAGGTGACGACCAGGACGATCGACACGACGAGGACGCCTTGGACGGCGGGTACGTCGCCGGCCTGGGCTGCGTCGTTGGCGAACCGCCCGAAGCCCTGCAGGCCGAAGATCCACTCGGTGACGACGGAGGCACCGACCAGCGCGGGGAACTTCAGGCCGAGCGTGGCGAGGGTCGGGCCGAGACCGTTGCGCAGAACGTGGCCGAAGAAGATCCGCCGGGGGCCGAGACCGCGTACGACGGCGCCGGTCACGTAGTTCTCGCTGTACGCGGCGATGAGGCTGGTGCGCAGTTGGCGGGCCACGTCGGCGATGACGTCGAAGCTCAGGGCGAGCGCCGGCAGGGTGATGTGGGCGAGCCACGGTCCGACGCCCTGGGCCGCCGGGACGTAGCCGGCCGAGGGGAACAGATGGAGTCCGACGGCGAACACGGTGACCAGGACGATGCCGACGACGAACGCGGGCATCACCGAGATCACGGTGACGAAGCCGGTGACGGCCCGGTCGATCCAGGTGGTGCGGCGCAGGGCGGCGAGCGTGCCGAGGGCGAATCCGACGACGATGCCGATCAGCAGGGCGAACGTCGCGATGGAGAGGCTGACGCCGAGGCCGGCCCCGATGAGGGTGGAGATGTCGGCGCCATTGGTCCAGCTCGTGCCGAGATGGCCGTGCAGGACGCCGTTGAACCAGTCCCCGTACTGGACGAGGAAGGGCCGGTCGAGCCCCCATTCGGCCTCGACGCGGGCGACGGCCGCGGGGGTCGCCTCCTCGCCCAACTGGATGCGGGCCGGGCTGAGTCCGCTCAGTGAGCGCAGCGCGAACGTCACGAAGGTCGCGACCAGGAAGACCGGGACGAAGAGGGCCACCGACCGTCCGAGGGCGGCCAGGACGCGGCCCAGGGCGTGCCGCGTCCGGGATCGTGGGGCCGTCACTTGGCGCCGCCGATGGTCACGCCGGTCCAGTCGATGTGCGCCGGGTTCTTCGGCAGGCCGGAGATCGACGTGCTCTTCGCGATGAGGTTGGGCTGGGAGTACGTGAAGACGAGGGCCTTGCTCTCCAGGCCGGCGCGGGTCGCCGCCTGCAGGGTCCTGGCGTAGTCGGGCGAGTCGAGCGGGGTCTTGCGGACCTTGGCGATGGCGGCCTCGAAGCCGGCGGGCTCGTAGGGCGAGGAGAGGTTGAGCGGGCCGTTCGGGCCGAAGTGCGCGGTGAGCGTCTGGGCCGCGGAGTCGCGTCCCGTGGTGGAGTACAGCGAGAAGGTCAGGTCCTTGGCGAAGAAGGGCGTGGCCCAGTTCTTGTCGATCTTGATGTCGACGGTGATGCCGACTTTGGCCAGCTGTGACTGGACGATCTCGGCCTGCGGGTCCTCGGCGGGGATGACGAGTTTGAGCTTGAGATCGCCCGCCTTGTAGCCCGCCTCGGCGAGCAGCTTCTTCGCCTTGGCCACGTTGTGCGGATAGGTGTTCTCGGACTTCGGGTCGTAGGCGACGTAGCCCTTGGGGAAGGGCTGGTCGGTGGTCTCGCCGTAGCCGAAGGTGAGCTTGTCGACGAACTCCTGGCGGTCGACCGCGTAGCGGACCGCGTCGACGACCTTGTCGTCGTCGAACGGCTTCTTGTTGATGTTCAGGCTGATGTTGGAGGCGTTGAAGCCGGGCTGCACGAAGACGTCGAGACCGGCCTTCTTGGCGGCGGAGGCCTGACTCGGTTCGATGTCGGCGAAGTTGTAGACGCCGGTCTGCAGGCCGGAGATGACGGTGGAGGCGTCGGGTGCCGAGGTCAGTTCGACGTTGTCGATGTGGATGTTCTTGGCATCCCAGTAGTCCGGGTTCTTCTTCAGGACCGCCTTGGTGCCGGGGATCACCTGGGTGACGGTGAAGGGGCCGGCGCCGACCGGGTTCTGATCCAGCTTCGCCGGGGACTTCGCGGCCTTGGGGCTGGCGATCTGCAGGACGCGCTGACCGAGCAACTGCGGTATCTGGTAGTCGACTTGGCTGAGGTGTACCACGGCGTCCAGGCCCTTGGCGTCCACCGACTCGATCGAGGTGAGGTCACCGAAGAGGGCGGAGTTCTTCTGCTTCTTGGCCCGTTCGATGGCGGCCTTCACGGCGGCGCCGTTGACCGGCTCGCCGTCGCTGAACGTCAGCCCGGACCGCAGGTGGAAGGTGATCTGGTCGCCCTTGTCGTTGTACTTCCAGCTCTTGGCGAGGTCGGGAACCGCGTCGCCCTTGTCGTCCGTACGCGTCAACGACGCGTACACCAGGGAGAGTTCACGGAACTGCGCGCCACTGCCGCCGACGACCGGGTCCCAGTGGGTGGGGAAGTACGAGGACGTCCACTTCAGGGCGGAGCTTCCGCTCGCGGAGGAGGCCTCGCCGCCGCACGCGCCGAGAGCCGGTACGAGGAGGGCGGCCAGGCCGGTCACGAGGCCTGCGGTGCGCAGCCGGGCGGCGGGTCGGGGATGGCCTGCGGGGCGACGGGACATGAGGCGTCCGGACATGGTTCTCTTTCGTCGATGGCCCGCTCCCCGGGGCGACGGGAGGCGGGGCGAGGGCGGCGCCTCGCGACCGGCACCGACGCACGCCTCGATCGGCCCGGGTGCACGGACAGGTGGGCACGACGGGGCCGAGGCAGGGGTGTCAGCGGGTCACGGGGTGGACCGGGATGCGGAGCGGAAGAGGCGGCCGCGCGGGAAGAGACGC
The DNA here is from genome assembly GCF_040655895.1 of Streptomyces sp. NPDC050264. Classification (NCBI taxonomy): domain Bacteria; kingdom Bacillati; phylum Actinomycetota; class Actinomycetes; order Kitasatosporales; family Streptomycetaceae; genus Streptomyces; species Streptomyces sp. NPDC050264. The sequence goes on along the minus strand of NZ_JBFAKV010000006.1, from coordinate 407,338 downwards.
GCAGGGCCGAGAAGTGCGCGGGCAGCGCGGAGGCGGTGGACTCGGTCGGTCAACGACAGAGGGCGCTACAGGTGCGCCGCAGATCCACGTAGCGGCACACCACACCGGGGTGCGTCGTAAGCATGTGCCACATCCTGGGGCCCGTCGTCCGCCCATGTCAATGGACACCATTTGGTGTCTCATTCGGCGGACGGACTTTCTCCGCTGGTCAACGGCTTGTCAGGGAGCGCCGGATGCGCCCAGCGCGTACAGGGGGCGGGCCTCCCCCGGCTGCACCCACAGCGGGCCGCCCGCGAGATCCACGCGCACCGCGCCGGGCGGCGGCCACGGGCCGGTCGTCAGCACCTGGCTCTCGGGCCCGGTGAGACTGCGGTAGTGCCGCAGCGCCTGCGCCGCGGGCAGCGTCGGCGCGGCCTCCGGCAGCAGCCCGGGGCTCAGCTCCTCGACCGCCGCCGCGTACTCCTCGTAGGGGCGCCAGCCGGGGACGACACGGCGACCGCCGGAGGTTCGGAACAGCAACGTCGGCAACGCGTACCGGAGTTGACCGTCCTCGTCCTCCTTGGCCGCGCCGGGGTGCGGCGAGTCGGAGTCGACATCGAGCACCTCGGGGACCGGCCGGCGCGCCTCGGCGTGGTCGGCCCGCACGCGCTCCCGTACGGCGTCGGAGGCCGCGTCGGCCCGCAACCGGTCCGGATCCAGCTCCGGCACTCCCGCCGCGGCGAACAGGGCGGAGTCGAGGGTGTCGGCGGGCCGGCCCGTCACGAACATGCTCTCGCGCAGTCGCCGCAGAACCTGCTCGGCGACACAACTCCCTTGCGCCTCCGCCGCCTTGGCCACGAGGGACGCGGGCCAGGAACTCGCGGCGACCCGGCACAGGAGTGCCGCGCGGGGCGCCTTCGTGTGGCCGCAGATCCGCTCGACGTAGCGGGCGTACCAGGCGGTCTCCGCCACCGGATCGGGCGGCGGGTCATCGTCGTCGCCGAACAGGATGCAGTACGCGCGGCGCCAGCGGGCCCGCCCGTCGAGAGCCGCCCGGAGGCGGCGGAACGTGGGCTCCGAACCCCAGGCCCAGGGACACAACGGGTCGGTGTACTCGACGACTTCGAGGACAGGCGGGCCGGGTGGGAAGGTCACGCGGCGCTCCTGCCCGGCTGCCGCTCGCGGGCGTCGGACGACAGCAGCGAGGCGAGGGTGACCCCGCGCAGGACCGCCGACGCGTCGGCCTCGATCCGGCGGTACACGTCGGGCAGGCCGGTGGCGGCGCCCGGGTAGTCCAGGCCGTCCAGCGGCTCGCCGCGCAGGGTGAGCAACTCGCCGTCGACGGCGCGCGTGACATCGAGCAGAGTGATCTCCTCGGCACGGCCGCCCAGCCAGTAACCACCCTCACAACCGCGCTGGCTGCGCACGAGCCCGGCTCTGCGCAGTTCACCCACCACGGACTTCAGGAATCGGAACGGTACCCCCTGTGAAGAGGCGATGGCCTCACAGGTCAGCGGACGATCGGGTTCGCGGGCGAGTTCGAGCAGCGCCCGCGTGGCGTAGTCCGCCTTCGCGGAGATATGCATGCGCACATCATGCCTGAACCCCCGGCGGCGGCAAGGCCCTTCGCGACCGCCCGTTCCTATGTTGCGGGAACATTGCCGCAGGTGAGAGCCAATGGACACCTCTTGACATCCTTTTCCGGCGCGGCCTAGCGTCCCGGCCATGAGCGATTCGCTGACCACCCCTGGCGAAGGTTTCCACCCGCATCTCCACGACGCCCCGGACCTTCCCGCCGCTCCGCTGCAGAGCCGCCTGCACCACATCCGCGCCGACTCCCTGGACGGCGACACCGCGCAGACGGGCGGCATGCGTCGCTTCGCCGCCGTCAGCGGACGGGCCGTGGGCTCGGAGAAGCTCTGGATGGGCCAGACCCACGTCGCCCCCGCCACCTCGTCCTCCGACCATCATCACGGCGAGTCCGAGACCGCCATCTACGTGGTCAGCGGACACCCGGAGTTCGTCTTCCTGGAGGACGCGGGCGACGGCGAGCGGGAGATCCGCCTGCGCACCGCGCCGGGCGACTACATCTTCGTACCCCCCTACGTGCCGCACCGCGAGGAGAACCCTGACCCGGCCGACGAGGCCGTGGTGGTCATCGCGCGCAGCACGCAGGAGGCGATCGTGGTGAACCTGCCGAAGCTGCACGCGCTGCCCGCTCAGGACAGCTGAAACCGACCCGGTCCCGCCGACGGCGACATTCACCCGTTCGGCCCTGCACGGCCGCTCCCGGCGGGCGCTCGGTCCCGGCGGGCCCAACGCTCTACATACAGCTGATCTCGACGCTCGACGTATGAGGTCCCGACGTATGAGGGTGGTGGCGATGCGAACGAGAGCGTTGGCTTCGGAGTTCATCGGAACTCTCCTCCTGGTCTTCTTCGCCGTGGGCTCCGCGGTCCTGGGGGTCGAATTCATCGGCACCCTCGGCATCGCGCTGGCCTTCGGCTTCACGCTGCTCGCGCTGGCCTACGCGCTCGGACCGATCTCCGGGTGCCATATCAACCCGGCGGTGACGCTCGGCATGCTGTGCGCGCGACGCATCGACGTGCGCACCGCGGTCGGCTACTGGGTCGCCCAGTTCGTCGGCGGCATCGCCGGAGCGGCCCTGCTCCTCCTGCTGGCCAAGCAGGTGCCCGGCTTCCAGGCCAAGGGCGCCTTCGGCAGCAACGGCTACGGAGACCGGTCCGCGGTGCACATCAACACCGGAGGCGCGTTCCTCGCCGAGGTCGTCCTCACCTTCCTCCTGGTCTTCGTCGTGCTGGCCGTGACGCACCGCGTCGCCGTCACCGGCTTCGACGGCCTGCCGATCGGTATCGCCCTCGCCGTCATCCACCTGGTGGGCATTCCGCTGACCGGCACGTCCGTCAATCCGGCGCGGAGCCTCGGCCCGGCCCTGTTCGCCGGAAGTTCCGCCCTGTCGCAGCTGTGGCTGTTCATCGTCGCGCCCCTGGTCGGCGGCGCACTCGCGGCGCTCGCGCACCGGGTGACCCACCCGGCGGGCGAGATCCGCACGATCGCCGACGAGGTGTCGGCGACCCCCGATTCGCCCGCCCGCTGAATCCTCTGCGCTCAGTCGAGCAGGTCGGCGACCATCTCGGCGAACTCGTCCGGGGTGGCCAGCCGTACGCCGAGGGACTCGGCCTTGGCGAGCTTCGAGCCCGCGCCTTCTCCCGCGACCACGAGACCGGTGTTCTTGGAGACGCTCCCTGAGGACTTTCCGCCGGCCCGCTCGATGAGTTCGTTCATCTGGTTGCGGGAGAGCGCTTCGAGGGGGCCGGTCATCGCACCGGTGACCACGACCTTCAATCCGGCCAGCGGACCCGCGTCCGCGCCGGCTGCCGCGTCCGCCTCGTCGACCGGGGCGGGTGGCGTGGCCCCCGGTTCGGTCATGCTCAGCCCGGCGGCCGCGAGCCGGTCGATCTGCTCACCGAGTTCGGCGAGTTCGGCGACGATGACCGGCGCCTTCTCCGCGCCGATCCCGTCGACCCGCTGCATCGCCTCCGCGTCGGCGGCCCGGATCAGCTCCATCGTGGCGAAGTGCCGGGCGATGCGGCGGGACATGGAGCGGCCGGTGCCGCGCACACCGAGCGCGCACAGCACCCGGGAGAGCGGCTGCCGCTTGGCCGCCTCCAGAGCGGCCAGGAGCTTGTCGGTGCTGGTCTCCCCCATCCGCTCCAGGCCGAGCAGTTGCTCGCGTGTCACGCGGTCGAACAGGTCGGGCAGGCTCGCCACGAGCCCCGCCTCGACGAGCTGGACGACCCGCGTGTGTCCCAGTCCCTCGATGTCGAGCTGGTCGCGGCCGGCCGCGTAGCTGATCGAAGCGACCAGGTAGCAGTCACGGCCGCGCTCGCACCGCCACCGCTGCTCGCTCGTGTCGATGGCGGAGCCGCACTGCGGGCACGCGGCGGGAAAAGCGATCTCCTGCTCGTCGCCGGTGCGCAGATGGGCGACCGGCGCCTCGATGCGGGGAATGATGTCGCCCGCCTTGTAGACCATGACGTGATCGCCCAGGCGCAGGTCGCGGCGGGTGATGTCGGCGGGGTTGTGCAAGGTGGCGTAGGTGACGGTGGAGCCGTCGATCTCCACCGGCTCCAGCACCGCGCGGGGCGCGATGATGCCGGTGCGGCCCACGTTCCACTCCACACCGACCAGCTTGGTGATCTTCTCGACGGCCGGGAGCTTGAAGGCGACCGCCCAGCGCGGCGCCCGCGTGCCCGATCCCGCGGCCCGCTGATCGGCGGCGAGGTCGGCCTTGACGACGATCCCGTCGATGCCGAACGGCAGCTCCGCCCGCAGCGCGGCGATCTCCTTCACCCGGGCGGCCACCTCCTCGACGGCGGGCACCACGAGGCCGGCGACCGGCGTACTCGCGGGGGTGTTGACGCCGTACCCGGCCACACGGTCCATGAGCGCGCCGTGCGCGTCCTCGGCCAGGTCCGTGGCGAGCGCCTCGCCGGTGCCGGGCAGCGGCAGCAGTCCGTAGGCGAAGAACGTCATCTCCACCGTGTACGCGCGGTCCTTGGCGCGCAGCGTGCCTGCCGCGGCGTTGCGCGGATTGGCGAACGGCTCCCCGCCGTGCTCGGTGCGCACCTGGTTGGCGTACTCGAACTGGGCGGTGGTCATCAGCACCTCGCCCCGCACCTCGACCGTGACCGGCTCGGAGAGCTCGGCGGGCAGACCCTCGATGGTGCCGATCGCGTGCGAGACGTCCTCCCCCGCGCTCCCGTCGCCGCGGGTGACCAGGCGGGCGAGGCGCCCGTCCTCGTACCGGGCGGCGATCGCGAGTCCGTCGAGCTTCGGCTGAACGTTCCAGCGGGCGACCTCGCGGCCGATCCGTCTTTCGAGCGAGGCCACCCAGGTGACGAACTCCTCGTCGGAGAACACGTTGTCCAGGCTCAGCATCGGGACGGTGTGCGGCACGTCCCCCTCCACCGCGCCGCCCGCGACCTTCCCGGAGGGCGAGTCGGACACCACCTCGTCCGGGTGGGCGGACTCGTACGCGGTGATCGACCGCACCAGGCGGTCGTACGCGTCGTCGTCGAGCCGCGAGGTGCCGCCCTCGTAGTACGCGGCGGCCGCGGTCTTCGCGTCCTCGACCGCCTGGACGTAGGCGGCGGTGTCGGACAGCACGGCAGGCACGGCAGAAGTCGTCGTCATGACCGACATCCTGCCGTCCACCACTGACAATCCAGCCGTGCCGGGCTCCGCCGCCGTGTTCGGCGCCCGCCGCGTCATCGATCCACCCTCTTGACCGTTTTGGTCCAGACCAATAACTTCACGTGCGTGCACGCCGGTTGACCCGTACGCACCTGTTCGCCACCTCTCCTGGCCACCTCACAGGAATGAGCCCGCCCATGCACGCACGCCTGCGCCGAAGACTTCTCACCCGGGCGGCCGTCGCCGTCAGTTCGCTCTCGCTCCTCGGGGCCTTCGCGCCCGCCGCGTCCGCCCACGGCGGCCATCAGGACTCGCTCCGGCGCGTCGGCTACTTCACCCAATGGGGCGTCTACGGCCGGGATTTCCAGGTCCAGGACCTCAAGAAGAGCGGCGCGGCCGCCCGCCTCACCCACCTCAATTACGCCTTCGGCAACGCGAGCCCCGACGGCAAGTGCCTGATGGGCAACGTTCCGGGCGAGTCCGATCCGTGGGCCGACTACCAGCGCCCGCTCGACGCGGAGAACTCCGTCGACGGCGTCGCCGACACCGGCACCCAGGCCCTCGCGGGCAACTTCAACCAGCTGCGCGAGCTGAAGGCCGAGAACCGCGGTCTCAAGGCGATGATCTCGCTCGGCGGCTGGTCCTGGTCCACGCACTTCTCGGACGCGGCCCGCACCCCCGCTTCCCGCAAGGCCTTCGTCGCGTCCTGCATCGACCTGTACATCAAGGGCAACCTCCCCGAGGACGGCGCCCGCGGCGGCCAGGGGGCGGCGGCCGGCGTCTTCGACGGCATCGACATCGACTGGGAGTGGCCGGGCTCCGAGGGCGACACGGACACCGTGTACCGGCCCGAGGACAAGCGGAACTACACCGCTCTGGTGGCCGAGTTCCGCAAGCAGCTCGACGCGTACGGCCGCACGAAGCACAAGCACTACGAGCTCTCCGCGTTCGTCCCGACGGCTCCCGCGAAGATCGACGCGGGCTTCGAGGTCCGCAAGATCATGAAGGACTTCGACTTCGTCAACCTGCAGGGGTACGACTTCCACGTCAGCGGCGAGAAGACGACCGCCCAGCAGTCGGCCCTCTACGCCCGGGACGACTTCAGCGTCGACGGCACGGTCGAGGCCTGGCTGCGCCGCGGCGCCCCCGCCCGCAAGCTCGTCGTCGGCATGCCCTTCTACGGGCAGGGCTGGACCGGCGTCACCGGTGGCGGCGACGGCCTGGGCCTGCCAGCCACCGCGCCGGCGCCCGCCCAGTGGGCCGACGGCTACGCGGATTACAAAGAGCTGAAGGCGTGGGCGGGTTCGGGTACCTACCAGCTGCACAGGGATCGCCGCGCCGGCCATGCCTGGCTCTTCGACGGCACGACCCTGTGGACCTACGACGACCCGCAGGTCCTGCGCCAGAAGTCGGCCTATGTACGCGGCAAGGGGCTGGGCGGCGCGATGTTCTGGTCCCTGGACGGCGACACCCCGGACGGGGAACTGGTCCGCACGGTGGACCGGGCGCTCGGGCGCTGATCACGCTCGGGGTGTGCACGCGTACGCGCACCGAATTCCGGACTTCTCGTCAAGCTGGTGTGACGGCGTTCGAACGGGGGTAGGACGGTGCAGGGCGTGTCCACGATCATGGGCAGGCTCACCACATCCCAGCCCGTCTCCGAGCCGGGCGAGAGAAGATGAAGGACAGCAGTATGGCCAGCGGCACCGTGAAGTGGTTCAACTCCGAAAAGGGCTTCGGCTTCATCGAGCAGAGCGGTGGCGGACCTGACGTGTTCGCCCACTACAGCAACATCTCCGGCAATGGCTACCGTGAACTCGTCGAGGGCGAGACGGTGACCTTCGACATCACCCAGGGCCAGAAGGGCCCCCAGGCCGAGAACATCGTCCGCGGCTGAGCCATCACGGCACCACTGACACAGCGGGGCGGTCACGTAAAGGTGACCGCCCCGCTGCGCCGGGTCTCAGAACGTTCGGCTCACACCGCCAGGACGCGGATCGACGGGTGTTCGCGGGTGTTCAGGTACAGCTTGTCCCTGGTGTTCTCCTGCTCCAGTTCCAGCACGAGGCGGTACCGGTACAGGCCGGGCTTGGCCGTGCTCAGGACGGTGCCCGCCCAGTAGTAGTACACCGGGGTGAACTTGTCGCGCATCCGGTCCGGCGCACCGTAGATCTTCAGCTCCGTGAAGATCTTCCGCTCCGCCACGTCCTCCTCGTCACCCGACTCCGTGTCGAGGAAGACGATGCTGTTGATCTTCGGCATGGGCGGCCAGGTGTTGTCGAGCCGCTTCTCCATGTCGATGGGCCGCACGATCCAGTTCAGCACCTGCCCCTGCTTGCAGACCGTCTGCAGGTGGTTGGTGCCCTGGCCGTCACCGCCGATGCTGTTGTCCATCATGAACATCGACTCGTCGAGTGAGCCGCTCGCCGCCGCCCGTTCCATGTCGATCAGAGTGACGATGTTGAGCTGGACCGAGTTCAGCTGGCCGGGGTTCTGCTTCTGCTCGACGGCCCTGCCGATGGTGCTGGTACTCATCGCTCCTCCTGGAACTAGCCGACAAGGCTCGGGGACAGCGTGCCGGTGGTGATCGCCTCGTCCCGCGAACCCACCTTGAACTTGAGCTGGTAGGCGATCTCCCCGACGGCGTCCTTCTTCACCGTCCCGATCCAGTACGCGACATCGGTGCCGGGGTAGACCTTGCGCTCGGGCTCGACCAGGGCGTGGTCGATCTCGATGCCGTCGATCGCCAGATACGCCTCGCACTCCAGGGCGAGGACGCCCCACAGCAGCTGGTCACCGGCCTTGACCCGGGTGCGCAGCTGTTCGGTGCCGAACCCGGTGGAACCGCCGGCCTTGTTGGTGTCGTAGAAGTACAGATTGCCCTGCAGGGTGCCGGTGGCGAGAGCGCCTACGCAGTCCACGACGGCGGTGATCGAGATGGGTCGCCTGTCGATGCCGTTCTCCGACCTCTTCTTGGTGGTCATCTACCGCTCCTCGGTTACGCGGTGGCTTCTTGCGGACCGGATCCCTGCGCGAACGCGGGTCCCCTGGACGACGACTCGATGGGCAGCCGGCCGAGGCCCGCGCCGGTGAAGCCGTTGTGCTTGGGCTCGGTGGTGACCTTGAGCTTGGACTCGCAGGTCATGTTCACCGGCTCCCACAGCGTCTCGCTGCCCCGCTGCACCAGCTTGTGGAGCTGGATGCGCATCGTGTACGCGTACGTGCCGGGCCGGGAGGAGTCCACGGTGGCGGACCAGTACCAGCCGTCGGTGACCAGGTCCGGGGAGCCGTACTCCGCGGGGTACATGATCTTCTCGTCGACGGCCTGGCCGTAGATGTCGGTGATCACGGGGCCGGGGTAGCTGAACGCGCCCGCGGTGGCGTCGGTGACGACCTCACCGGTGACGTCGAGGAGCTTCTGCCCCGAAAGCCGGCCCTTGGTACGCCGGGTGGTCTTCACCCGGGTGCCGACCGCCTTGCGGATCTCCTTCAGTTCGGCCGCGGGGTCGGAGCCGGTGCTGCCGGGCTTGGCCGTGAGCGCGTCCAGCTCCGCGAGGGCCTGGGAGTCGCTCTGCCGGGCCCGGTCGGCCTCGTAACCGCGCGGCACGGTCGGGGGTATGGAACCCAGGCTGTAGGGCAGCCAGTTGAGCACCTGCTCCGTGGCCTGTGACCCGTCGCGCCAGTAGGCACCGTGGATGGCGGTCACCAGATCACCGGTGCCCTGCCCCGTCGAGCCGTGCAGCTTCATGTTGTCGAACAGGTAGGTGTTGTCCTGCAGGGTGTTGGCCTTCAGCGCGTTGCCGATGTCCACGAGCACGATGATCGCCAGCTGTTGAGCCATGCTTCCACCTCGTCGTTGCGGGTTGTCGCCTGTCGCTCCGAGCCGATCGTCCGCTCACGCGCCCATCAGTGCCGGTGAGTCGACGTGGAGCACGCTGTGCGCGCCTTCGTACATCTGGAGTTCCAGGCGGTACTTGTAGGGCGTTCCCGGGGTCAGGGACGGCGGGACCATGCCGGCCCAGTGCGCCAGGTCGAGCTTGTCGCCGTCCCCGTTGCCCGAAAGGCGCTCGGTGGGCGTGGCCCCGCCGTCCGGGCCGAGGAAGGTGATGTTCCTGATCTCGACGGGTGTCTGCAGGTCGACGGCGAGGACGGTCCACTGGACGACCTGGCCGGGGCGGACGACCGTGCACAGGTGGGACGTTCCCTGTCCGGTGCTGTCGTGGTCGCTGTTGTCCATCATGCAGAGATTTCCGTTGAGCAGGGTTCCTCCGGAGAGGGCGCCGATGACGTCGACCACGGCGACTATGTTGACCTGCTGCTTGTATGCCACTCGTTCCTCCTGCGTGATATCTGGGGGGTGACGCGGTGGTCAGGTGTCTCCTTCCTGGTCGCCGGATCAGGCATGGTCACGGACCAGCGGCACCTTGCCGACCGCTGTGCGCTCGATGTCGGGTGAGTGGCGGGACACGAACCTGACCTGAAGGCTGTAGCCCGTCTTCGCGATCGACGCGGGGTTGGCCTCACCGTCGTTGAACAGGGAGAGCGAGCGCGGCAGGGCGTTGACGAACACCTGCTGCAGTCCCTGCGGGCCGAGCATGGAGTCGACGCGGTAGGTCAGCCCGAGCACGTCGTCCACGGCCGCGTACAGGGTGATGGTCCGGTTCTCGCGGTGATTGGCGAACTGGACCTCGTGGGCCGACCGGTCCAGGTCCACCACGCCGGCCGTCTTCAGTTCGTCGCACAGCGCGCCGTACGCGCGGGCCGCGGAGTACTGGCTGTCGTTGAGGTGCAGGATGTCGCCTGTGCGGCCGGCGAACTCGAACTGCTGGGCCTTCGGGCCGGGGCCGTCCAGCCGGGGCCTGCGGACCATCCGGTCGCCCAGCTTGAGGCGCAGCAGAGGCGCTTCGTGGGCGTGCAGCCGGGTGACGACCAGTTCCCCCTCCGCGCCCTCGGGGACCCAGAACCCGTCCTCGTCGACGATCTCGATGAGGTGCAGGCCGGGGACCGCGGTCAGGACGGGGCTCTCCTCGTCCAGCTGCAGTCCGATGGTCTCCGCCTGGGTTGCGGCGAAGTAGCTCAGGATCGCCAGGTTGGGGTAGAGCGCCTTCAGTTCGGCCCGGTTGCGCTGCGACAGCACACCGCTGCCGTAGAGGGCGACCCGGAAGCTCTCCCTGGCCTGCCGGCTCATCCCGGCGCCGAGTTCGGCGAGGATGGCGATGCCCGCCGAGATGCCCATCAGTGCTTTCGGGCCCCGGTAGGAGAAGAGGTGTTCCAGGACGGGGGCCGTGACGGGTCCCGCTCCGATGTAGTTGACGCCCGGCACCTTCTGGAGCACACCGCCGACCATCGTGCCGCTGCTCCACATCTGGTAGTCGGCGAGTGTGGTGAGCAGCCACTTCGGGTCGCCGCCCGCGAGGCGGTCGCTGAGCTGGTATTCGCCGAGGAACCGGCCGGCCACCTCGTAGGTGTCGCGCAGTTCGCGCAGGGAGTACACGGTCTCCAGGGGGCTGCCGGTGCTGGTCCCACCGCTGGCGACGACCTCGAACCCGCCCCGGTCGTGCGGTACGACCAGACCGTCACGTGAGCCCATGAAGAGGTCGCGCTGGGTCTCCTTGTCGGACAGCGGTACGTGCTGCCAGGCTTCGAAGCTGTCGGGGGCCTTGGCCGCCCCGGCGGCCTCCAGGCGGGCGCGCCAGACCGGGTTGAGCTGGATGGTGTGGATCATCTGCTGCAGCCTGCGCAGCACCAGGGCGTCCTGGATCTCGTGGGACAGCTCGCTGTACGGCTGCCGGAAAATTTGTTCGCATTCGCGCATTTTCGCGGCGAACGGCGGCAGTAGCGTCACCGCATCGGGGGTCTGGGGAGTCAGTTCCCCGTCCGGAATGAGCCGGTCGACCATGGAGTGGATGTCGGCGGGTGATGCCATGGCCACATGCGAGTCAGTCACTGTGCCTTTCCTGCCTTCCGTACCTCATCGAGAAGCATCTGAAAGTGCTCGGTCGTGATCTGGTGGTTCATCATGACCACACGAAGGGCGGCCACTCCATCCACGTCGACTTTCGATATAAAGAATTGCCCGCGCTGTTTGATCCGATTCCTGATATCCACCTGGAACGCGGCCAGTTCGGTCTCGTCAATCCATTCCGGCCGATATCGAAAGCAGATGATATTCGCCTCGGGGTAGTGCAGTGTCTCGAAGTCCGGTTGCTCCTCGAGTAGGGCGTGGGCGTACCGCGTCAACCGGCACAGGTACTCGATCTTCTCGGCGAAGAGCGCCCTTCCGTACATCGCCCAGGTCACCCACAGACTCATGATCATAGGGCGCTTCGTGCATTCGAAGTTCTTGTCCCCGCTGTCGAGTTCCGTATAGGTGCTGGGCTGTTCGTCGAACACGTAGCTCGCGGTCTGCCGAAATGCTCCGCGGCTGCGTTCCCGGTCGCGGTAGAAGAGCAGTGTGCACGGGGCAGGCACGAACATCATCTTGTGCGCGTCCCAGGCCAGGGAGTCCACCTGATCGATGCCGCGCAATTTGTGGCGCAGTTCGTCGGAGACCAGCAGGCTCGCGCCATGGGCGCCGTCCACGTGCAGCCAGAGATCGCGTTCGCGCGCCACGGCGGCCAGTTCGTCGAGCGGGTCGAACGCGCCCACCGACGTCGTGCCCGCCGACGCGACCAGGCAGAACACGTCGAGGCCCTGCCGGGCCGCCTCGTCCAGGGCGGGGCGGACCCGGGAGGCGTCGATGCGCCGTTCGGCGTCGAGCGGGAGACGGACGATGCGGTCCTCGCCGATGCCGAGGATGCCCGCGGCCCGCGCGACGCTGTAGTGGACGTCGGCGCCGACCGCGAGAGCGGGCCTGGCCGGGCCGTCGATCGCCGAGCCGCCGCGGGCCCACACGCCGGGAAAAGCCCTGTTGCGGGCCGTGAGGAGAGCGGTCAGATTGGCCAGCGAACCGCCGGAGGTGGTCACCATGGCGAACGTGCCGGGCTCGAATCCGATGAACCTGTTCAGCTCGTCGGCCATGATCCGTTCGGCGACGCTGGGCAGCTGGCCCGCCTCGTAGAACGACGAGGGCTGGTTGACCACGGAGCTGACGAAGTCGACGACACCGGAGAGCGGGACGACGCTGGAGAACTGCCGGCCCATATAACCGGGCGAGTGGACCTGGATGCCGGTCCTGACGTAGAGATCGACGATCTCCGCGAGCCGCCCCTCGTCGAACGCGGCCGGCCGCTCCCGCTCCTCGGTCATGAGCGCCCTGGCCGCCCGGGTCAGCTGCGCGGGGTCGACGAGTTCCAGGCCGCGGATCGCGAGATCGGCCAAGTGCTTCTCCAGCTTGGCGAGGACGGATTCGGCGCTTTCCCGGAACAGTTGTACATCGAATGCCTCGAGCAACAGCCCACTCTGCAGCGATTCCGTCACAGGGGTCTCCTCCGCACATTCCCTACCGGCTACTGGATGATTCAGAGCGCAACGAAACTTCGACGACTAAGAAGCGGTGGAACTGCACCACCGTAGATCCCCGCAGCAGGGAAACATACAATTCCCCTTCTGCCGCCTTGAATTTGGCCCGATCGCCTCGCCGGAGAACCGTGGCCCTGTCATGCACGTGTCCGCGCCCCACGGAAAGGGCAGGGACCTCGTGCGCTGGATTCGGGCAGGGGAGAATTACGGATTCCGCTGCATATCGCGCTGGAACCCGCAGGCGGCTGCCGCACCGCGCGCGCATGGGCCGCTGCGGCAGAGAGCCGTTTTCTGCCAGGCCGCCGGCTCCCGACCGTCGGCGCCGACGTCGTTGCCCGCCGGCCTCGAAGCGTCTTTCATGGCGCGCTTTTCCGGCCAGGGACTATCAACACCTAGGACACGTATTCGAGATTCAAGCGCTTCACATGCCGAAGGGCCCCGGCGTGGCTCGCCGGGGCCCTGATGGACAGAGGAATCAGCCGTCGGCCTTTACTTGCCCCGCATCAGTAGCGGCCGCAAAGTCCGGGCGGCCGAGCGGTGTCTTGGTACGGAGGGCGCCGATCCATTCCGCGGTGGTGGCCACGTAGGCGAAGAACGTCTGCATGACGACCAGCACGGCATGGTGGATCTCCGCGGCGGTCAGGGTTCCGGCCCGGTTGGAGAGGGGCATCGTGCCGGTCGCGTCGGAGAGGAACTCGACCCGGTAGCCGCGGTGGACGGCGTCGCGCGTGGTGGACTCGTCGCAGGTCTGCGTCATGTACCCGACGATGGTGAGCGTGTCGATGCCTTCGCGCCGCAGCCAGGCGTCGAGGTCGGTACCGACGAACGAGGAGGGCAGGGTCTTCTCCACGAGATGGCTGTACGGGCGGGAGGCGACCACCTCGTGCAGGGCGAAACCGTGCGTGCCCCGGGCGAAGACCGGCGAGCCGGCCGGGGCGGCGTGCTGGACGACCACGACCGGGACGCCTTCCTGTGCGGCGGTGTCGATGGCCGCGGCGATGTTGGCCAGGCTCTCGGCCGGGGCCGGGTAGGAGATCGGCATGGCGCCCGTGAGGTACTCGTTCTGGACGTCGATGACCACGAGGGCACGTTTCATGGTGAGTCTTCCCCTCCATTGGGGCAGCGGGTGAATGGTGCGGGGCGGCATCGGAAGTGATGGCCGCGTCGGGTTCGGTACACGTCGGAAAGGGTCATCGGGCCGCCCCCGTGGCCCGGACGAAGGCCTCGAACAGGGCCTGCTGGGCCGGGTCGTGGGGGGCGGTGTGCTCGGGATGCCACTGCACACCGGCGAACCAGGCGCGCCGGTGCGGGAGTTCGAGGGCCTCGCGGGTGCCGTCGGCCGCCTGCGCGGTGACCTTCAGTCCGGCTCCCACGCGGTCCACCCGTTGGTGGTGGAGGCAGGACGCCGTCACCACCTGGGCACCCATGCTCAGTTCGAGCAGTGTGGCGGGCTGGACGGCGACCTGGTGGACGAGATTGTGGTGTTCGCGGCGCCAGCCGGCCAGATGCTCCTGCAAAGTGCCGCCGAGCGCCACGTTGACGGCCTGGAGGCCGCGACAGATCGCCAGCAGCGGCAGTTCGGTGCGCAGCACGTGGTGGACCACGGCCAGGTCGAAGCCGTCCTGTTCGGCGTCGGCGTCGTACTTGCTGCCGTAGGTCCGCGCGTTTCCGTAGCGGCTCGCGGCCAGTTCGCCGCCCCCCGGCAGCAGGACCCCGTCGAAGCGGGACAGCCGGTCCGCGACGAGCGCCGGGTCGCAGCTCCCGCCGGGGGCGTGCGGATGGAGGGTCACCGGTTCGCCGCCCGCCCGCCAGACGGCTTCGACCAGACCGCGGGCGACGACCTCGGCGGCGTGGCGCAGCGCCGAGGTGGAGACGGCGAAGCGCGCGGGGATGGCGATGAGAGGACGGGGGGGACGGTTCACGAGCATTCCTCGGAGGGGGAGTTCGGTGCACGGAGGTTCAGGTCACGGGCGGGTCCTTCTGGAGGGCGGGACGCGCGGGCGCGGCCATTGGTGTGCTCGGGCGGCGGACGAGGTGGGCGACGGCGCCCAGGAGCCAGACGGCGGGCACGGTCAGCGCGAGCCAGGTGGCGGTGGTGCGGTCGCCGCCGATGAGGGTGGTCAGGTTGGCCAGGACGAGGAAGATCGCCCCGGCGATGCCGAGGGCGCCCAGAGCGGGGGCGACGGCGGTGTTCCAGAGCCTGCGGTCCAGACGCGCGCGACGGAAGAAGACGACCACGGACACGGACGTGAGGAAGTACAGCAGCATGATCGCGAGGACGGCGACGCCGCTGAACCAGGAGAACAGCGTCACGACAGGGTCTCTGCCCGCGAGCGCGAACGGCACGACCAGCAGTACCGCGACGGCCGTCTGGACGAGTCCGGCGGCCCAGGGGGCGCCGCGCCGGTTCAGGGCGCACAGGGCGTGCGGGAGGCGGCGTTCGCGGCCCAGCGCGAACAGATAGCGGTTGGCCGAGTTGTGGAAGGCCAGGATGCCCGCGAAGAGGGAGGTGGCGAGCAAGACGGGCAGCAGTCCCCCGGCCCAGCCGCCGAACAGGCCCGCGATCGGCCGGAAGACGAACGCGGCGGAGTCCCCGCTCTCCAGCGCCCGGCCGGCCGCGCCGGTGGCGCGCGAGGCGCCGTGGGCGGAGATCACCATCCAGGAGGTGAGGGCGAAGAACGCGGTGATCAGCGTGATCGACAGATAGGTGGCGCGGGGCACGGTCCGGTGCGGGGCACGGGCCTCCTCGCCGTAGATGGCGGTGGCCTCGAAGCCGAACATGGACGCGACGGCGAACATCATGGCGACGCCGGGCGCGCCGTCCAGCGCGGCGTGCGGGGAGAAGCTCTCCGTGATGCCGAGTCCTTCGGGGCCTCCCCCGCGTACCAGCGTGACCAGGGCGAACGCCAGCAGGAGACTCGTCTCGGCGACCACGAGGACGGCCAGCACCCGGGCGCCCATGTCGATGCCGGTCACCCCGAGGACCTGCACCAGCGCCATGGTGAGAAGAGCCCACACCCACCACGCCACGTCGATGCCGGTGTGCGCCCGCAGGAGGTGGGCGACGGTCGCGCCGTAGAGCCCGTACATCGCCGCCTGGATGGTGCAGTACGCGAAGAGGGCGACGGCGGCGCCGCCCGTTCCCGCGGTCCGGCCGAGGCCCTTGCCGATGTAGGTGTAGAACGCGCCGGGGTCGACGACGTACCGGCTCATCGCGACGAAGCCGACGGAGAACAGCAGGACGACCGCGCCCGCGGCGACGTAGGCGGCCGGGACGCCGGGGCCGTTGCCGAGCGCGACGGACAGTGGCACGGCGCCGGCGATGCCGGTCAGCGGGGCCTGCGCGGACAGGACGAGGAAGAGGACACCGACGACTCCCAGGGCGTCGGGCCTGAGCCGCTCGGCGACGGGGCGTCGCGGGGTCTCGGCCGTCATCCCAGCTCCTCGGTGGTCGGTGCGCGGGTGGTGCCGTGTCGGGCTCGACCGCGTCACCGGGCACGACCGGGCGCGGTACGGACCGGAACACTCGGGCTCACCATATTCGTTTGGCATCAAACAACATATGGGAGTGCCTCCGCGGGGTCAATCCCCGTTGTATTACGGCGAGTTGACCCGCCGGTCTTGCGGTGAGGCGGTCGGCGTCCTTACGGTCGACATACCGTTTGGCCTCAAACAAGCGGCGGGCGGCAGCCTCGCCCGGGCCACGTCGCGGCCCCGTTCCCAACTGCCCGAGGAGGCAGCGGTGAGCGCACACGACCCCTCCCAGCTCCGCCGGCACACCGAACGACTCATCGAGGCGGGCATCGATGTGGTCCGGGTGGTCTATCCCGATCTGCTCGGCACGGACCGGGCCCGCGACGTACTGCTCGACCATCTGCCGACGGCCTGTACACACGGGCTCGCCTTCTGCCGGGCCGTCTACCACACCACCCCGCGGGGCGAAGTGGTGCCGGTGGCCGGCGGACTCGACGCCGGACTGCCCGACATGCTGGTCCGGCCCGACCTCAGCACCCTGACCCCGCTGCCGTGGGAGCCGGGGGTGGCCTCCTGCCTGGGCGACGTCACCGACGCCAGGACCGGGGCGCCCGCCCCCGAATCGCCCCGCGACCTGCTGCGCACGGTGCTCGCGCGGTGTGCGGAGCACGGTCTGCACCCGGTGGCCGGGCCCGAACTCGAGTACTTCCTCTGCGAGGCGGACCCGCTCGCGCCCGGCGGCTGGCGCCGCTACAGCACGACCAGCGGCGCCGTGTACACCGCGGGCCTGCGCGCCGACCCGGACAACCATCTGCTGCGCACCCTGCGCCCGCTGCGCGACCTGGGCATCGGCGTCACCACCGGGAACCACGAGTTCGACGGGGCGCAGTTCGAGATCAATCTCCGCCACTCCGAGGCGCTGGACGCCGCCGACCGTGCGTTCCGCCTCAAGTCCGCCGTCAAGGAACTCGCCCGCAGAGAAGGCCGGTTGGCCACCTTCATGGCCAAACCCTTCAACGACGCGGGCGGCTCCGGCTTCCACCTCCACCTGTCGTGCACCGACAGCGAAGGCGGCAACAGCTTCGACGACCCGGCGGGCCCGTACGGCCTGTCCGACACCGCCCGGTACGCCGTCGCCGGCCTGCTCGCGCACGCCCCGGCGCTCGCCGCGCTGCTCAACCCGACGGTCAACTCCTACAAGCGGTTCGGCCCCGACACCCTGGCCCCCTGGCTGATCGACTGGGGCCTGGACAACCGCAGCGCCATGGTCCGCGTCCCGCCCGAGCGCGGCGCGGGCGCCCGGCTCGAACTGCGGCTCGGGGACGCCGCCGCCAACCCGTACCTGCTGATCGCCGCCACCTGTGCGGCAGCCCTGCTCGGTGTGGTCGACGCGGCACAGCCGCCCGCCCCGCTGGAGGGATACGGGTACGACACCGCCAGGGCGGCGCTGCTGCCCATGAGCCTGCCCGCCGCGCTCGACGCGCTGGAGGCGGACACCGCCCTCACGCACCTCCTCGGCAAGGACTTCGTCACCGCCTACCTCACCTACAAGCGCGACGAGGTCGGCCGCTTCCACAGCCACGTCACCGACTGGGAGTTCACCGAGTACGCCGACCACCTGTGATCCGGACCATCCCCCACGGAGCCAAGGAGCCCGCGATGACAGCGTTCGCGCCGGTCGAACCCGTACCCCTCGACGACGTCGACCTCACCGACCTCGACCGCTTCACCGACGGCCTGCAGCCGTGGCGCATGTTCCACACCCTGCGGCATCAGGACCCGGTGCACTGGCAGCCCGAGACCGCGCCCAACTCCGGATTCTGGGCGCTCACCCGGCACCACGACATCGTCGCCGTCGACCGGGACCCGGACACCTTCACCTCGACCCGGTTCGTCAACCTGGAAGAGGTCGACGACGACCAGATCGCCAAGCGCGCCTCGATCCTGGAACTCGACGGCACCCGGCACCGCGCGCTGCGCGCCCTGCTGCAACGGCAGTTCGGGCACAGCGTGATCAGCCGGTACACCGACTTCCTGCGCGGTCTGACCGCCCGCACCCTGGACGCGGCGCTGCCGCTCGGCACCTTCGACTTCGTCACCCACGTCGCGGCCGACTTCCCCATCAACGTCCTCGCCCGCCTCCTCGACGTACCGCCCGAGGACAACCGGCAGCTCATCGACTGGGGCAACCGGCTCATCGGCAACACCGACCCCGACTACGCGGACGTCCTGCTCGACGACCCGGACAGCGAGCGCTACCGCGACCTGCCCTTCCGCTCCCCCGCCGCCACCGAGGTCTTCGCCTACGGACGCGAGTTGGCGCGGCGGCGCCAGGGGGGAACCGGCGACGACCTGATCACCCGTCTCGTCAACGAGACCCCGCGCGACGGCGTGCCGCTCTCCCCGCAGGACTTCGACAACTACTTCCTGCTCCTGGTCGTCGCCGGCAACGAGACGACGCGCCACGCCATCAGCCACACCATGCTGGCCCTCACCCAGCACCCCGAGCAGCTCGACCGGCTCCGCCGGGACCCCGGCCTCGTCCCGGCCGCCGTCGAGGAGTTCCTGCGCTGGGCCTCCCCCGTCTATCACTTCCGGCGTACCGCGACGTGCGACACCGAGCTCGGCGGCAAGCACATCAAGCGGGGCGAGAAGGTCGTCATGTGGTACGCCTCAGGCAACCGCGACGAGGACGTCTTCCCCGATCCGTACGCCTTCGACGTGACGCGCGCCCCCAACGACCACGTCACCTTCGGCAAGACGAGCCCGCACCTGTGCCTGGGCAACCTCCTCGCCCGTACCGAGATCCGCATCATGTTCGAGGAGCTGATCCCGCGCCTCGCGGACGTCCGCCTCAGCGGGCCGGTCCGCCGGGTGCGCTCCAACTTCGTCAACGGCGTCAAGGAGCTGCCCGTGACGGTCACGCTCAACTGACCGCGGGCCGCGCGGATGTGCCCCCGTATGATTCGGTCCCGGACGACCGTGGGTCCTGCGGTGTGCACGGGACCCGTGACGATTGCGGAGGAACGCCCGTGCCCAGCCAGCGCTCCATCAGCCAGGCGGAGAGCCTCGCCGAGGCGAAACTCGGCGGCATTCCCATCCGGCGCGAGCAGATGGCGGCGGTGGCCAACATCTACCGCGCGGCGTCCGCCGTCCGCCAGCACCTGGAGAACTCCGTGCTGCGCGGCTCCGACCTGACCTGGACCGCCTTCGTGGTGCTGTGGGTGGTGTGGGTCTGGGGCGAGTCCGAGACCCGGCACGTCGCCGAGGAGGCCGGCATCTCCAAGGGCACCCTGACGGGGGTGGCCCGCACCCTGGAGTCGCGCGGCCTGCTGCGGCGCACCGGCCATCCCGGCGACGGGCGGCTCGTACTGCTCGGTCTCACCGAGGAAGGCGAGGAGTTCATGCGCGAGGTGTTCCCGGCGTTCAACGAGGAGGAGGCCTTCGTCACCTCGCGGCTGAGCGACGCCGAGTGCCGTGACCTCGCCGCCGGGCTGCGGCGCGTGGTGCTCCAGGTCGAGGAGGAGGGCGAGAGACGGCGGCGGGCGCTGCTGAACGGCGCGGAGCCGACGCCGCGCCGCAGCGGACGCCGCGCCCGGGACTGAGAGCCGGTCGTTCGAAGACAGGCTTCAGCCGCTTCGGTGCGCCGCGAGGACGAGCGCGCCGAAGAGGCGCTGCTGGACCGGATCCTCGTGCGCGGTGTCCTCCGGATGCCATTGCACGGCCAGGAACCAGCCGTCGCCCCGCGTGCGTTCGAGGGCCTCGACGGTGCCGTCGGCGGCGCGAGCGGTGACGCGCAGCCCGTCCCCCGGCCGGTCCACGTGCTGATGGTGATAGCAGGACGCCTCCGCCTTGTCGGTCCCGGTGATACGGGCCAGCGCGGACCCGGGGGCGAAGGAGACGGCCTGCCGGACGTGCCGGTGCCCCTGCTCGGAACCGTCCATGTCCTGGTGGAGTGTGCCGCCCAACGCCGTGTTGACCACCTGGAGGCCGCGGCAGACCGCCAGCAGCGGCAGCCCGCCCTCGAGGGCCTGCCGCGCGCTCTCCAGGTCGAACGCGTCCTGTTCGTCGTCCACGTCGTACACGGTCCGGTGGGTGTGCCCCGCCCCGTAGCGGTACGGGGCGATGTCGCCGCCACCGGGGAGCAGCACCCCGTCGAAGCGGGCGAGGCGGGCGCGGACCTCGCCGGGATCGGCCGTTCCCCCGGGAGCGTGCGGGTGCAGGCCCGCGGGCTCGCCGCCCGCCCGCCACACGGACTCGATCAGGGCGCGGGCGCTGACCTCGGCCACGTCGGGCAGGCCGGAGCTGACGGCGGAGAAGCGGGCGGGGATCGCGATGAGCGGGCGGGGGCTCACAACTGGATCCAGGTGGTCTTCAACTCGGTGTACTTCTCCAGCGCGTGGGCGGACTTGTCTCGTCCCGAGCCCGACTGCTTCATGCCGCCGAAGGGCACGGTCAGGTCGCCCTCCTCGTAGCAGTTGACCCACACCGTGCCGGCCCTGAGGGCGCGGGAGACCTTGAGGGCGGTGGTCAGGTCGGACGTCCACAACCCGGCCGCCAGCCCGTACTCGGTGGCATTGGCGAGGGCGACCGCCTGGTCGAGGGTGTCGAAGGGGAGCACGGCGAGCACGGGTCCGAAGACCTCCTCGCGGGCGAGGCGGCTGTCCGGCGCGACCCGGTCGAAGACGGTCGGTTCGAGGTAGACGCCGCCGGTCCCGGTCAGGGTGCGCGCGCCGCCGGTGAGCAGGCGGGCGCCGTCCTCGACCGCGGTACGGACATGGCCGAGGACCCGGTCGAGATGGCCCTCACCGACCAGGGCGCCCATCTCCGTCGCCGGGTCGAGCGGGTCCCCCACCCGCAGAGCGCGGGCCCGCGCCACGACGGCCTCGGTGACCTGTTCGGCGACGGAGGAGTGGACGAGGAGACGGGAGGGCGCGGTGCACATCTCGCCCTGGTTGAAGAAGATGCCCCAGGCGGCGGTGGCCGCGGCCTGCGCCAGGTCGGGGGCGTCGGAGAGGACGATGTTGGGCGACTTGCCGCCCAGCTCCAGCCAGACGCGCTTGAGGTTGGAGTCGGCCGAGTGGCGCAGGAAGTGGCGGCCGACGGCGGTGGACCCGGTGAAGGCCAGGACGTCCACGCCGGGGTGCAGGCCGAGGGCCCGGCCCGCCACGGGGCCCACGCCGTTGACGACGTTGAGGACGCCGGGTGGCAGTCCGGCCTCCAGGCCGATACGTCCCAACAGGGCGGCCGACAGCGGTGCGTGCTCCGAGGGCTTCAGCACGACGGTGCAGCCGACGGCGAGCGCCGGGGCCACCTTCCAGCCGGCGAGCGTCAGCGGGAAGTTCCAGGGGACGACCGCGCCCACGACGCCGGACGGCTCCCGGGTGACGAGGGCGAGGGCGTCCGGCGCGGTGTGCGGTAC
Source organism: Streptomyces sp. NPDC050264 (assembly GCF_040655895.1). Lineage (NCBI taxonomy): Bacteria > Bacillati > Actinomycetota > Actinomycetes > Kitasatosporales > Streptomycetaceae > Streptomyces > Streptomyces sp. NPDC050264. The sequence continues at coordinate 385,785 of NZ_JBFAKV010000006.1, read as the reverse complement.
TTCGTCGGTGAGCTTGCCGGCGAGCTGGCCGTACCAGCGGAACGTGGCGCTGACGGCCCGGAGTTCGATGTCGTGGGCCTCGGTGACGGGCTTGCCCATCTCCAGGCTGACGGTGAGCGCCAGCTCCGCCCGGCGTTCCTCCAGCAGGTCGGCGAAGCGGATCAGGACCCGGCCGCGGTCGGCGGGGGCAAGCCGCGGCCAGGGGCCGTCGTCGAACGCCCGGCGCGCGGCGGTGACGGCGGCGTCGACCTCGGCGGGGCCCGCGTCGGCGACCTCGGCCAGGGTCCGGCCGTCGCGGGGCGAGAGCGCCGGGTAGGTGCTGCCGCCGCCGGGTTCGTCAACGCCGTCGATCAGATGCGTGCCGATCGGTTCGAGCGCCTTGGCGCGGCGGGTCCAGTCCTCGTGCGTGACGACGTGCGTGACGACAGTCATGCGGTCCTCCGGACCACGTCGGTGAAGCCGGATGAACGGGTTCTCGGTCAGCAGCGGCTTTCTCGGTCAGCGCTTCGGTGGCCTGACGCCGCGGAGTTCCCAGTCGCCGCCGAGCGCGGTGGAGCGCACCTCCTCGGACTCGGTGGGCTGGGCGCCGACGTCGGTCCGGATGGCGGTGGGCCCCGTGACGACGTGGTTGACGAGCCGGCCGAGCCCCTCGACCTCGACCTCGACGACATCGCCGGGGTGCACGGGCCGGGAGCCCGCGGGCGTGCCGGACAGCAGTACGTCACCGGGGTACAGGGTGATGGTGCGGGCGATGTCGGCGACGAGGTAGTGCATGTCCCAGTTCATCTCGTCGGTGGAACCGTCCTGGACGACTCGGCCGTTGACGTAGGTGCGCAGCCTCTTGCCGTGGAAGTCCCACCCGGTGACGAGTCCTGGGCCCAGCGGGCACAGCGTGTCCGAGCCCTTGACGCGGAGCATGGAGCCCGCGTCGGTGTCCCGGAAGTCGTGCAGGCCGTAGTCGTTGGCCACGGTGTAGCCGGCGATGCACCCGCCCGCCTCGGCCGGGGAGACGTTGCGCGCGGTCCTGCCGATGACGAGGGCGACCTCCCCTTCGTAGTTGAGCCATTTGCAGCCCTCGGGGCGCACGACCGCGCCCTTGTGGGAGTTCAGTGCCGAGGTCGGCTTGTGGAAGTAGGTGGGTGCGGCGGGCAGCCGGACGCCGAACTCGGCCACCCGGCTGCGGTGGTTGAGGTGGACGGCGATCACCTTGGACGGCACGACCGGCGGCAGGTGCGTCGCCTCCTCCGCCTTCACCCGGCGCCCGTCCCCGGCGATCAGTTCGTCTCCGTCGCGGACGGTCTCCACTGCTGCCCCGTCCAGAAGGATGCGGCGGTGCTCGGTCATGGCGGGAACCTCCCTAGGTACGGCTGTGCGGGGTACGGGGAGCGGCGAGCGCGGGCGGTCCTGTGCCGGTCCAGCCGTGCGCCGGGCGGTCGAACCACAGGTGGACCTGGCCCGTGCCGATGGAGTTCTCGTAGGCGCCGTACTGGCGGGCCTTCGCGACGCACGCCTGCTCGCCGAGAGCCCCGGCCATCATCAGGTAGTGGGAGAACTTCGCCTCGGGCCGGTGTTTTCCGAACTCGTCCATGCCCTCCAGGACCTTGTCGTGGCGGCCCTCCTTGAACCAGGCGATGCGCTCCCGGTCGGCCGCCCGTGCCTCGGGCGTGAAGATGTGCACCGGGTCGCCCGCCTCATGGGCGCGCAGCTCGCGCAGCGGCCAGAAGGTGTGCGAGAGGGCGCCGGAGGCGATCAGGAGCACCCTGCGTCCGGGGGTCGCGGCGATGCCGTCGGCCAGTGCGCGGCCGAGCCGCAGATGGTCCTCCATGTCGCCGGTCTGGCAGACGCCGATGGTCACCCACCGCTTGTCCGGCAGGCCCTCGCCGAGGAACTTCCACAGGTTGGTGGTGGCGTAGTAGATCGGCAGGTACGGATCGTCGATCGCGGTGATCCAGGTGTGCTGTGCGTCGGCGAACGAGGCGATGTTCAGGGCGAGTTCGGGGTCGCCAGGGAAGTCGTACGGCATGCGGCACATGCCACGCGGCAGTTCCTCGGAGGTGAACAGCCCGGCCCGGCGGGACTGTGCGGTGACCACGAACTCGACGGTGGTGGACCAGTGGGAGTCCAGGACGACCACGGTGTCGTAGTCGTCGCTCTCGAAGACGTCGGCGCGCAGCTGCCGGAGGCCGGTGACGAGGGTGCTCTCCTTGCCCTCGTTGAGCTCGAGGCGGTCGGCCTCGGGCAGCACGATGGTGGGGACGTGGGCGAGCAGGCCCGCCCCGACGGTCTCACCCATGGTCCTGCCATCCCTTCGGCCCGGTGACGGTGGTCTTCAGGTCGCAGTAGAAGTCGAAGCTCCAGGTGCCGCCCTCGCGGCCGACGCCGGAGTGGCGGGAGCCGCCGAAAGGGGCGCGGAGGTCGCGGACGTAGAAGCAGTTGACCCAGACGGTGCCCGCCACCAGCTGTGCGGTGACGCGCCGGGCCCGCTCGGGGTCGCCGGTGACGAGGGTGGCGGCCAGCCCGAAGCGGGTGTCGTTCGCCAGCCGCACCGCCTCGGCCTCGGCCTGGGCCCCGGTCGCGCCGGTGAACGTCTGCAGGGTCAGTACGGGTCCGAAGATCTCCTCCTGGACGATCTCGGAGTCCTGGGCGACGCCGGTGAGGAGGGTCGGGGCGTAGTACCGCTCGGCGTGGCGGTGGCCGCCGATGACCGCTCGGGCGCCGCTCACGAGGGCGCGCCGCACGAGGCCGTCGATCCGCGCCAGTTGGCGGGGGTGGATGGTGGGGCCGATGTCGGTGCCCTCGTCCCGCGGGTCGCCCTGCCGCAGTCGCGCCGCCTTCTCGGTCAGGCGGCGGGTGAACTCCTCGGCGACCGCCTCCTCGACCAGGATGCGGGTGGCGGCGAGGCAGACCTGCCCGGCGTTGTCGTACTGCTCCACGGCGAGGTCTGCGGCCAGGTCCAGGTCGGCGTCGGCGAAGACCAACAGGGGTGATTTTCCCCCGAGTTCGAGACTGAGCGGCGTGAGATGGGCGGCGGCGGACGCGGCGACGCGCCTGCCGGTCCGGACGGATCCGGTGAAGCTGATCCGGCGCACGTCCGGGTCTGCGGTGAGGGTGTCACCGATCTCGGCGCCGTAACCCTGGACGACGTTGAGGACCCCGGGCGGCAGACCGGCCCCGGCGGCGATGTCGGCGAGCAGTGAGGCGGTCAAGGGGGACCACTCGGCGGGCTTGAGGACGACCGTGTTGCCTGCGGCGAGGGCCGGTGCCACCTTCCAAGTGGCCAGCAACAAGGGCGCGTTCCATGGGGTGATCAGCACACAGGGTCCGGCCGGGTCCCAGCTGACGTGGTTCTCGTGGGCGCCACCGCCGGCGTGGGTCGTGAAGTCCTCGTGCCCGAGGCTCAGCAAGTGGTCGGCGAAGAAGCGGAAGTTGTGCGCGACCCTGGGCATGACACCCCGGCGGTGGGAGCGCAGCAGGGCTCCGTTGTCGGTGGTCTCCACCACGGCCAGTTCTTCTACGCGCTTGTCCACGCCGTCGGCGATGGCGCGCAGGATGCGGGCGCGTTCGGCGCGCGGGGTGGCGGCCCAGCCCGGAAAGGCCTCCTTGGCGGCGGCGACGGCCGCCGTGGCGTCGGCGGGGGTGCCCCGGGCCACCTCGCCGAGGGGGGCGCCGTCGATGGGCGAGACGTCGCTGAAGGTCCCGGCGGAGGCGGTCCGTCGGCCGCCGATCCAGTGCCGGGTGTCGACGGCGACTCCGGCGACAGTGGTGATGTGTCCGCTCATGTCCTCAGGCCCCTCAGTCCTCAAGTCCTCAAGCTCCGGTGCAATTGACCTGGTTGCCGAAAGCTCACTCGGCGCCGGAGGTCCCCGACTCCAGGAGGCGGCCCCCGTCCCACACCACGCCGACCTGCCGGTAGTACGCGGCGATCGGCTCGCGGACCTCGAGGCGGGCCAGTTCCTCCGTGGGCGCCTCGAACAGCTCCAGGTCGGCGTCGCCGGTCCAGGGCTGCCCGCCCTCGAAGGAGGCGGCGCCGGACTCGATCAGCTCGTCGAGCGCCAGGCCCTTGCCCTTCTCGACGGAGGGCAGCCAGCGGTGGTGGGCCATGGGGTGGGCGTTGACGAAGCCGTTGGTCGGGGACGGTTCGCGCAGGGTCACAACGGCCTGGGCGAGGCGCCGGTCGGCGGCGGCGAGGGTGGCGCCGAAGCGGGCGCCGGGCCCGATGCGCGGGGCGGGCCCGTAGGGGTGCGGGCGGGTCTGGTGGATGGAGCCCAGCTTCTTCGGATACCCCTGGTGCAGGCCCCGGGCGATCGCGAAGTCCTTGTCCACCCAGATGTGGACGCAGCGCGTGTACGTCCGTCCCCGGTAGGTGCAACGGACCACCGCGAACGCCTCCTTGTACTGGGCGAGCACCGGGTCGAGGAGTTCTTGGCCCGATGCGGAGCAGGACTGCCAGTCGGCCCAGATCAGCGCGACGGCGCCCGGGTCCTCCCCGGCGGGCCGCAGCGGCTCGGGCAGCAACTCGCCCACCCGGGCGGGGTCGGTGCGGTACTCGACGGTGAGCAGGTCGCCGGAGTAGCGCCACGGCGGGGCGGGGATGAGCGACGCGGCCCCCGTCGCCGTCTTGGGGTGGAAGTATCCGCGGACACCGGTCACAGGGATTCCTCAGGATCGAGCGGATCAAGCGGATCGGACGGGTCGAGCGGTAGGGACGGGACGTTCGAGCAGTTCGGCGCGGTAGCGGGCGGCGGCTGCCACGACGGTCCGGCCGCCGAGGGCGACGACGCCGACCAGCCGGCCGTCCCGGTGATAGCCGGCGAGGACGTCCCCGTCGGGGTCCCCGTACAGGACGCGCACGTCGTCCTTGCCGAGGCCGGGGGCGCCGAAGGACTGCAGACGGAAGTCGTGCTGGTCGCTCCAGAACGTGGGCAGCGGCGCGAACGGCGCGAGCCCGGTGTCGGTGCCGGTGAGCTGCGCGGTGAGCACCTTGGCTGCGTGCTTGGCGGTGTCCGTGGGGATGGACCAGTGTTCGACGCGGCGCGGGACGTCGTCGTAGCGGGCGTTGGGGAAGCGGGCGATGTCGCCGACGGCGACCACGTCCGGCCGGCCGCCGGCCCGCAGGTGCTCGTCCGTGAGGACGCCGTCGGTGAGGTCGAGGCCGTTGCCGTCGAGCCACTCGGTGTTGGCCAGGGATCCGACCGACTCCACCACGACGTCCGCGGCGAGGGCCGTGCCGTCGGCCAGGACCACGCCGGTGACCCGGTCGCGGCCCTCGAAGGCGGTCACTCCGGTGCCGAGGGCGAACCGCACACCGCGCCGTTCGTGGCGGTCGAGCAGCGCCGTCCCGAGCAGTTCGCCCAGGGGCGCGACCATGGGCAGCGGCAGCGGGTCGACGACCGTGACCCCGGCCGCGCCGAGGGCCAGCGCGGTCGCGGCCACCTCGCAGCCGATGAATCCGGCGCCGACCACGACCACCCGCGCGCCCGGCCCGGTCAGCGCCTCCCGCAGGCCTCGCGCGTCGGTGAGCGTGCGGACGGTGTGCCGACCGGCGAGCGGGCCGGGGCAGCGCAGCCGCCGTGGGCGCATACCGGTGGCCACGACCAGACCGCCGTACGGCAGGACGCTCCCGTCGTCGAGCTCGACGACGCGCCGGTCCAGGTCGGCCCCGACAACCCGGGTGCCCAGGCGCCACCGCACGTCCGAGACGCTGGCGCGCGGCCGGAAGGCGAGCGACGCGAAGGGGGCCTTGCCCGCCAGCACCTCTTTGGACAGGGGTGGCCGGTTGTAGGGCATGTGCGGTTCGTCCCCGACGAGGACGACCGGTCCGCCCCAGCCGGCCGCGCGCAGCTGTTCGGCGGCGCGCAGCCCCGCCATGGACGCGCCGGCCACGACGACCGGTGCGTTCATGGCCCGGCCACTATCCGGATGGCCTGGAGCGGGCAGACGTCGGCGGCCTCCTCGACCTCGTCGGACAGCGCGTCGTCGGGGTCGGGGACGTAGGCCAGGTGTCCGGCGTCGTCGAAGGCGAAGACGTCGGGTGCGGCGAAGACGCACTGACCGTGGTCCTGGCACTTGTTCCTGTCGACGACGACCTTCATGGCCGGCCCTCCCGTACTGACTGACTGGCTGACTGTGCCGAGGCAACGCATTTCGCTCGGCCGCAAATCGTTTGACCTCAAACAACATAGGAAGCGACGCGACCCCGGTCAATAGCCCGTGTCGTCGACCTCGTTGACCCACCGGACCGGCTCCGGCGGGGGGATCGCGGCCCGGCACCGCCACATGGCGGAGGTCGACTGGCCTGCGCGGCCCGTCGCGCCGATCGTGTTCGAGACCGGCTCCGCCCACGTCGCAGAAGGCGCTACCCGTACAGAAGGTCCTACGCATATGGACGAAGCCCCTTCCAGACGCGCAGCGCGCTCACGCTTGGAACTCCAGGCGATCCGCCAGCTGCTGGAAGCGCAGCGGCGACGCATCCAGGCGTACACCGACCTCCAGGGTCCTCCCCCGCGCGAACCCGTCGCCGCCCCCTCCTCGCGGCCGGTGCCGACAGTGTCGTCGGGGCAGGAAGTGCTCAACGCCCTGCCGATGGCAGCCCTGTTGGTCACTCCGCTCCACGGCGAGGACGGCACGGTCCGCGACGCCCTGTACGTCGGGCAGAACGCGGCGGCCCAGGCGTACGGGGCCAGTCGCCTCCGCGAGGCCACCCTGCCGCGCTGGTCCGACCCGGTGTCCCTGTTCGAGCGCTTCCCCGCCCTCGCCGGGACGGCCGTACCCGCCATGCTGGCCCGCGCGTTCCGCGACCGCACACCGCAGGGCCCCACGACGGTGGAATGGCTCGTCCGCACGGTGTCGGGCCCGGTGCGGTTGAACGACGAGGTGCGGGTGGCCCCGTGCGGCGAACACCTGCTCCTCACCTGGCACCGCGGACACCGCACGCGCATGACCGCCGCCGCCCAGAAACTGATGCGGACCTCCTGGGCGGAGTGGAACCTCGGCGACCTCCATGTCGAGCTCTCCCACGGGTTCCGGGAGGTGCTCGGCCTCCCGGCGGGCAGGGCGGCGCCGACCCTGTTCGACCTGGCCGCCGTCGTCACGTCCGACAGCCTGCCCAGCCTCTACCGGACCTTGTACGACGTCATCCTGCGCAAGCGGAAGACGGAGTGCGAACTCCGCCTCGACGGCGCCGGTGAGCGGGTGTTCCGGATGGCCGCCGAACCCGTGCGCATCGCTCCCGGGAGCCTGGTCTGGGCGGTGCGCGCGGTGCTCGTCGACATCACCGCCGACCGGCGGCGCCGCGAGACGGCCGCGCGTGCCGAGCGCGAGGCCCGCCGGCAGCTCGAACGCGCCGAGGCCGTCTCGGAGGTCGCCGACGTCCTGCGCGAGGCGGTCCTCCCCCACTTCCAGGACGAGCTCGCCACGTTCGGTCTCGACGCGGCCGCCGTGTACCGCCCCGACGCACGCGTGGCCGGGATCGGCGGCGACTGGTACAAGGCCCGCAAGCTCCCCGACGGGGCACCGCTCATCGCTCTGGGCGACGCGCGCGGCCACGGCCTGGAAGCGGCCACGCTCATGGCCAAACTGCGCTACGCGCTGGCAGGCCTGGCCTACACCGAGCAGCCCGTGGAACGGCTGACGCAGTGGCTCAACGAGGTGGCCTGCGCGGACGGCACCGAATCGACCGCGACGGCGATCGTCGCCCGGTACCACCCGGAACAGGCGCTGCTGCGCTGGACGTGCGCCGGGCATCCCCGGCCCGTCCTGGTGAGGGACGGTCTCGCCGAGCAACTGCCCGATCCCACGGACGGCCCGGGGCTGACGCTCGGCGTTCTGCCGCACACCACGTACACAGCCGCCGCCGCTGCCCTCACGGTGGGCGACATCGTGCTGATGTACTCGGACGGGCTGACCGAACGGCGTGACTCCGACCCCGACCGGGACACCCGGCGCTTCCTCACGGCCGCCGAACAGTGCCTGGCCGAAGCGCCGCCTGCCGCGGGCCACGACGCCCTCCAGGACTACGCCGAGCGGCTCGTCGCGCGGCTGGACGGTCCGCACCGCGAGGACGACGCCACGTTGCTGGCGCTGCGCCGCATCGCCACCGGCTGACGCGTCCGCTCAGTCGTGGGCCACGTCGCCGGGCGTGGGACCGCCGCTCGGTGCACGGCTCAGGTCGACGACACAGAAGACGTTGCCGTCAGGATCGGCGAGGACGACGAAATCCGGCTCGGGCGGATAGAGATCCCACGCGACGGCGCGCGCGCCGAGCCCGATCAGCCGCTCGACCTCCGCCCGTTGTTCCTCCGCCGTCTCCGCGAAGAGGTCCAGGTGCAGGCGGGGGTGCGGTTCGGCCGGCGACGCACTGTGCATCAGGCCGAGAGCCCGGCCGGACCCGTCGGCATGGTCGAGGGTCCGCCAGGTGTCGCTCGCCCACTCCTCGGTGGCGACCAGATCCAGGGCCTCCGACCAGAAGGCCACCGCGCGGGCGATGTCCGTGACACCGATGACGGGATATCCGAGTCTCAGCATGCGAGGAGCCTAAAGGGTGTTGCGCGGGCTACTGCGCGTCGGGCTGCGAGGAGTCCAGGGCGTCGTTGCGTGTCTCATAGATGGCTGTCACCTGCACCAACTGCTCGTCGGTCAGCCCCGAGAGGAGGCTCTTGTCGGTGAGAAGTTCCTGCCGCTCGGCGATCAGCTGATCGTGCCGTTCGGTGTCGGGGGCGGCGGCGCGTCGGTGCTGCTGGATCCGGGCTTCGTAGCGCGCCAGCAGACTGTCCAACGCGTCCTCGGCACGTACGAGGGGCGCCGGGAGATCAGCGGCGTCTGAAGTTTCGTTCATGAGGTCCATCATCACCGGAGACGGCGCCGCAGGACCCGGCGCCCGTGGTTTCTCGGCGCGTCATCGCGCGCCCGCTTCCTGGCGGCTCCTGCGGCGCAACGTCCGGAGCATCTTGGCCCGTTCGGTCTCCGAGGTACCGCCCCACACGCCCGTCGTCTGCCCCGTCCGCAGGGCCCACTCCAGGCACTCGCCCATCACCGGGCACCGGTGACACACCTCCTTCGCGTCATGGACGTCCTGCAGTGCGGGCCCGCTGCCGCCCACGGGGAAGAACAGCTCCGGGTCCTCCCGCACGCACGCTGCCCTTTCCAGCCACTCCATTTCCCTCTCCCTCTCTGGTGTCGGAAGCAGCGCGAGTACCCACAACACAGAGGACAACGACCGTTGAACGCCAGAACCTTTCGCCGTCGGTCGCGCCGACACGCAGCGATGCCGTGATGGGGCGGCTCCGGCCGGGTGGCGTGTGCGTCGGCCTCGTTCCGGCGCTCGCCACGGGAGTGTGCCGCGCGTTCGACGGCCCGGCCGTGCCCGCGCCGCACTGGACGCCCGCGTCCGTCGTCACCGGGCTGCTGTCCACGGCGGCCGCGGTCGGCGGCGCCGCGTGGGCGGTGCGCCGCGGCGCTCCGGCGGAGCCCTGCACGTGGACGGCCCCGCTGCGCCGTCTGCACTCGGGGCACGTCGGGGACTACGTCGCCTGGTTCGTACTGGGTACGGCGGTGCTCGGCGCGCCGGCCCTGCCGGGTCTCCTCGGCAGCGGGCTCTGAGGCGGGCTGTCTCAGCCCTCACCGTCGGGATCGCGCCGCCCCGCCGCTCCGGTGAACGTGACGTCCTGGCCCGCGACGATCCGCGCGCCCATGTTCCGGCGCATCATCTCCAGGGCCGCGTCGGCCAGTTCGGGATGGATGTGCGCGACGGCGTCGGACACCACGGACACGTCCAGGTGCCTGATGTGGGCGTCCAGCGCCGAGTACAGCACGCACTGCTCGGTGACCTGGCCGCACAGGATCACGTGCCGGGCCCCCAGTTCCCAGAGCAGATACGTCAGCGGCGTCTCGTAGAAGATCGAGTGCCGGGCCTTCAGGACGAACAGGGCCTCCGAGTCCGGCCTGATCGGTTCCACCAGGTCGGCGTGCGGGCCCGCCAGCGCCGCGTCGACCAGTTCCCCGTGGTGGGAGCGCCATTGCCCGAAATTGTCGTTCACGTAGATCACGGGGGCCCGGCTGTCGCGCGCGGCGCGGAGCAGGTCGGCCACGACCGGCACGATCTTCCGGGCCGAGGGCAGGAGCGCCCCGGCGTCCTCATGGTCGTACGTGTTGACCATGTCGATGACGATCAGCGCGCTCGGAGTCTCATGTCCCTCTTCACGGTGGGGTCCTGCGGGCATGACACGGCCTTCTTTCCGTTGTGCCGGGGCCCTACCAGGCTGGTCACACCGGCGACCGCCCCGCCACCCGGCCGGCTGTGACGGCGGTGCCGCCGGGTACCCCGCGCCGCCCCGGCGACGCACGCCGGCGCGCAGCACATGCGTCGGCAATCCGCGCAGGTCACGATGGGAGGTGACGGAGACGACAACGAAACAGGGTGAGTGCCGCCGACGTGTGTGGGAACGCGTGGAGAGGCGGGCTCCTGCCGGTGAAGCACTCGTACAGGACTCACCCGCAGCCACATCCGTCCGACGACGCCCGCCGACACGGTTCTGGAGCATTCGATGACTATGGCCGACCCAGACGCCCCAGTACTCTCCGCCGACGAACTGCGCGAGGTGGACGCCCACTGGCGCGCCGCGAACTACCTGGCCGTCGGCCAGATCTATCTGATGTCCAACGCCCTGCTGCGCGAGCCGCTCCGCCCGGAGCACGTGAAACCGCGGCTCCTCGGGCACTGGGGCACCTCCCCCGGGCTGAACCTCGTGTACACGCACCTCAACCGGGTGATCAAGCAGCGGGAGCTGGAGGCCCTGTGCGTGTGGGGCCCCGGTCACGGCGGCCCCGCCGTCCTCGCCAACGCCTGGCTGGAGGGCAGCTACAGCGACATCTACCCGGACGTGGAGCGCGACGGGACGGGCATGGCCCGGCTGTTCAAGCAGTTCTCGTTCCCCGGCGGCGTACCCAGCCATGTGGCGCCCGAGGTTCCCGGCTCCATCCACGAGGGCGGCGAGCTGGGCTACTCCCTCGCGCACGCGTACGGCGCGGCCTTCGACCACCCGAATCTGCTCGTCACCTGCGTGGTCGGCGACGGAGAGGCGGAGACGGGTCCGCTGGCCACGTCCTGGCACTCGGGCAGGTTCGTCGACCCCGTGCACGACGGCGCCGTACTGCCGATCCTGCATCTCAACGGCTACAAGATCGCCAACCCGACCGTGCTCGCCCGGATGCCGCAGGACGAACTCGACGCCCTGCTGCGCGGCTACGGTCACCTCCCGCTCTACGTCGAGGGCGGCGATCCGGCCCAGGTGCATCAGGACCTGGCCCGCACCCTGGACGAAGCGCTCGACCTCATCACCGACCACCAGCGGGCGGCCAGGACCGGCGAGGCGACCACGCCCGTGCGCTGGCCCATGATCGTGCTGCGCACCCCCAAAGGATGGACCGGCCCCGCCGAGGTCGACGGGCTGCCGGTGGAGAACACCTGGCGCGCCCACCAGGTCCCGCTCCCCGAGGTCCGCGAGAACCCCGAGCACCTAGCCCAGTTGGAGCGCTGGATGCGCTCGTACAAGCCGGAGGAGCTCTTCGGCGACGACGGACGCCCCAGCGACGCGGTGCTGGCCTGCGTGCCGCACGGCACCCGCCGACTGGGCTCCACCTCGTACGCCAACGGCGGGCTGCGCCTGCGCGCCCTGCCGCTGCCGCCCCTGGAGGACTTCGCCGTACCGGTCGACAAGCCGGGCGGCACGCAGCACTCCCCCACCCAACTCCTCGGCGACTTCCTCGCGCGCCTCATGACCGAGACCGCCCGCGAACGCAACTTCCGCCTCGTCGGACCGGACGAGACGGCCTCGAACAAGCTTCAGGCCGTCTACGAAGCCAGCGGCAAGGCCTGGCAGGAACGCACCCTGCCCGTCGACGAGAACCTCGACGCGCACGGCCGGGTGATGGAAGTGCTCTCCGAGCACCTGTGCCAGGGCTGGCTCGAGGGCTATCTGCTGACCGGCCGGCACGGCCTGTTCTCGTGCTACGAGGCGTTCGTCCACATCGTCGACTCGATGGTCAACCAGCACATCAAGTGGCTGAAGACGTCGGGCGAGCTGACCTGGCGCGCGCCCGTGGCCTCGCTCAACTACCTGCTCACCTCGCACGTCTGGCGCCAGGACCACAACGGTTTCTCGCACCAGGACCCCGGCTTCGTCGACCACGTCCTCAACAAGAGCCCGCACATCGTCCGGGTGTACCTGCCGCCGGACGCCAATACGCTGCTGACCGTGGCCGACCACGCCCTGCGCAGCCGCGACCACGTCAACGTCATCGTCGCCGGCAAGAATCCCGGCCCCGACTGGCTCTCGCTCGACCAGGCCCGCGCCCACTGCGCGCGCGGGGCCGGCGTCTGGGACTGGGCCGGCACGGAGCGCGGCGACGGGCCCGACGTGGTGCTCGGCTGCGCCGGTGACGTCCCCACCCAGGAGATCCTGGCCGCGGCCCAGCTGCTGCGCCAGCACCTGCCGGAACTCGCCGTGCGCGTCGTGAACGTCGTCGACATGACCACGCTCCTGCCCGCCGAGGAGGACTCCAACGGCATGAGCGACGCCGAGTACGACGGCCTGTTCACCTCCGACAGGCCGGTCATCTTCGGCTACCACGGCTACCCGTGGCTCATCCACCGCCTCACCTACCGGCGGGCCGGCCACGACAACCTGCACGTCCGGGGCTACAAGGAGTCCGGCACCACGACCACGCCGTTCGACATGGTCGTCCGCAACGACCTCGACCGGTTCCGTCTGGTCATGGACGTCATCGACCGCGTTCCCGGGCTCGCCATCCGTGCGGCCGCGACCCGGCAGCGGATGGCGGACGCCCGTACCCGTCACCATCGCTGGATCCGCGAGCACGGCACGGACCTGCCCGAGGTCGTGGAGTGGCAGTGGGCGAACTGAACGACCGCCGGACGTCCGGCCCCCGCCGGGGCCGGACGGAGACGGTCGAGGAGAAGGCCGACCGGCAGTGGGCGGAGCTGATCCAGGAACTGCGCGTCGCTCTGACGGGCGTGCAGATCCTCTTCGGCTTCCTGCTCACGGTGGTGTTCACCCCGCGGTTCGCGGAACTCTCCGACGCCAACCGCACCATCTACATCGTCACTGTCGTCCTCGGGTCCACCGCGACGGGCGCCCTGATCGGGCCGGTCGCCTTCCACCGGCAGGTCTCCGGCCGGAGGATCAAACCGCAGGCGGTGATCTGGGCCTCCCGGCTCACTTTCGTGGGCCTGGTGCTGCTGCTGTGCACGCTGACCTCGGCGCTGTTCCTGATCCTGCGCGTCGCGACGCACGACTCGCTCGCCCCGGCCCTCGTCGCCGGGGTCCTCGCCTGGTACATGCTGTGCTGGTTCGTCCTCCCCGCCTGGGCCCGTAAGCGGCACACCGAAGAGAACCCGCCCCCGTCGGACGACGACGACCCGCGGTGACTCACCGCGCCCGGCCCTCCAGGCGTTCGCGCTGCGGGCCCACCGTGTACCGCGGGTCCTCGGCGGAGGCGACCCCGGCGGCGAACACCCCGAAGCGGGTGCACGCGGAGCCCGCGAGCAGCGCCAGGCCCGACGCGATCGCGGCAGGCCTGCTGCGGCCCAGGACGGTCGCGCCGGCGCCCCCCACGAGCGTGAGCGCCTGCGCGGTGCGCAGCAGCGTGCCCGCGCGGCCCTGCCGGTACGTCTCGGCGACCGGGCCGAGACGCCGTTGAGCAATCTTCATGGCCGCGGTGTCGGCGAGCGCCGCGAGTCCGGCCGCGCAGCGGGCGGGCGTGTTCTCGTGGACGGGAGCGACGACGAGGGCCATGCCCGCGGCGGCTGCCGTCGCCGAGGCCGTGAAGAGATAGGGCAGTTCGCGGTGGACCCCGTGCCAGGCGGGCACGGCCGTGTCGGCCGCGAGGACGGCGGTGTACGTGGCGACCACGGGACCGAGGACGGCGGCCGTGCCGGTGGCCAGTGCGCCGGCCCGGGGCAGTCGGCCGGTGACCGCACAGGCCGCGGCGGCTCCCGTGGCGGGACCGTAGGCGCTCAGCAGCCACGTGCCCATGCTCATCGGAGAGGTGGGCTTGAAGACCCTGAGCATGTTCGCGAAGCGGGCCGGGCGGCCGAGGTCGTGGATGAGCGCCGCGGCCGAGAGCGACACGGCGGCGAGCGAGGAGACCTTCAGCGCGGTCCCGGTACGCGGGCGGCCCGTGTACTGGGCCGCCGCCGCGAAGACGGAGCCCGCCCCGGCGAGCCCGCCGAGGAAGAAGTATCCGGCGATGTCGCGCGCCGCCCACGACGGCGGCTTGATCACCGGGCGGCCGTAGTACGAGTCGAACTCGGCCTTGGGCACCATCAGTTGCTCACCGCGGCGGCCCCGCCGCCGCGCGCCCGAGCCCGTCGAGCGTTCCTGGGCGGTCATCGCCGCCCCCTGCCCGCCGCCGCGAAGGACACCGCGATGCCGCCGAGCAGGGCGAGCGCGGCTCCGCCGGCGTGCTTCCACATGGCCGGCAGGTCGCGGGTGGTGACGACGGGGTCCGGAGGCAGCCCGTACACCTCGGGCCGGTCCAGGAGGAGGAAGAACGCCCCGTCCCCGCCCACGCCGTCCTCGGGGTCGTGCCCGTACAGCCGGGCTCCGTCCACCCCCGCCCTGTGCAGGTCGTCGACGCGCAGCGCCGCTCTCTCCCGCAGTTCGTCGAGGGGGCCGAACTGGATGGACTCCGTCGGGCACGCCTTGGCGCACGCGGGCTCCTGGCCCGCGCCCAGCCGGTCGTAGCACATGGTGCACTTGAAGACGCGGCCGTCCGTGGGGCGTTGCTCGATGACGCCGTAGGGGCAGGCCGGGACGCAGTACCCGCAGCCGTTGCAGATGTCGTCCTGGACCACCACGGTCCCGAACTCGGTGCGGAACAGGGCGCCTGTCGGGCACACGTCCAGGCACGCGGCGTGGGTGCAGTGTTTGCAGACGTCCGAGGACATCAGCCAGCGCAGGTCCGAGGGGGGCGCGGCCCCGCCGCCGGTTCCACAGGACCCGCCGCAACCGCCCGCATCCCCGGACTCCCCCTCGATCAGCGGCAGTTGGGTGCGCTCCTGGGAAGCGGGCTGTTCGATGAACGCGACGTGCCGCCAGGTGGACGCCCCGAGCGCCTGCGTGTTGTCGTACGACATGCCGCTCAGCGACAGCCCGTCCTCGGGAAGGGCGTTCCATTCCTTGCAGGCCACTTCGCAGGCCTTGCATCCGATGCACACGGACGTGTCGGTGAAGAACCCGACCCTCTCCTCGCTCATGTACGGGTCTCCGTCCCGGTGGTGGCGGTGATGCCCGCGCGGCGCCGGTAGTCGGCCACCAGGCGCGGCAGTTCGGGTCCGCGGGGGCGGCGGCCGGGCCGGATGTCGGCGGTGAGCGCCTTGTCCTCCTGGATGTGCGCGTTGGGGTCGAGGGTGATGGCGACGAGTTCGTTGGCGGCGTCGCCGGTGGCCACGCCGTTGGGTCCCCAGTGGAAGGGCAGGCCGATCTGGTGGACGGTGCGGCCCCGCACCGTCAGGGTCTTGATGCGGTCCGTGACCATGACGCGCGCCTCGATGGCGCTGCGCGCGGTGACGATGGTGGCCCACCCGCCGTGTTCGAGCCCGCGCTCGGCGGCGAGTTGCGGAGAGAGCTCGCAGAACAACTCCGGCTGGAGCTCCGAGAGATACGGCGACCAGCGGCTCATGCCGCCGGCCGTGAAGTGCTCGGTCAGCCGGTGGGTGGTGACGATGTACGGGTAGACGTCGGCGCCGGGCTCGGTGCCGCTCGGGTGGTAGCGGTTGCCCTCGCGGGACATCACCTGCCGCACCGGGGAGCGCGGGGTGCGGGGGTGGAGCGCGTTGGTGAAGGGCGAGTCCTGCGGCTCGTAGTGCGTGGGCAGGGGGCCGTCCTCCAGGCCCGCGGGCGCGTACAGCCAGGCTTTTCCGTCGGCCTGCATGATGAACGGGTCGTCGCCGCGCAGCGCGTCCGCGCCGGTCGCGTCGTCGGCGGGCACATGGTCCGGGGCCCGGTCGGGCACGAAGTCCGCGACGTCGTGGCCCGTCCAGCGGCCGGCGTCCGGGTCCCACCAGACGTAGGCCTTGCGCTCGCTCCACGGGGTGCCGTCGGGGGCGGCGGAGGCCCGGTTGTAGAGGATGCGGCGGTTGGCGGGCCAGGCCCAGGCCCACTCGGATGCCACCCAGTCCTGTTCCTGCTGGGGCTTCTTGCGGGCGGCCTGGTTGATGCCGTCGGCGTACACCCCGCAGTAGATCCAGCATCCGCAGCGGGTCGAGCCGTCGTCCTTCAGCTCTGTGTAGGCGGACAGCGGTTTCCCGTCGGGGCCGTGGCCGTTGATCTCGGCGAGCACGGCGGCGGCGACGGGCTCGTCCAGCGGGCCCTCGACGGGGTAGTCCCAGGTGAGGTCGAGGATAGGCCGGTCCATCGGGGCCTCGGAGCCGGCCAGTTTCTCCCTGATGCGGCGGCCCAGGTGGTACGTGAACCACAGGTCGCTCCGGGCCTCGCCCTCGGGTTCGACGGCCGCGTGGTGCCACTGGATCCAGCGGTTGGTGTTGGTGAAGGACCCGGACTTCTCCGTGTGGGCGGCCGCCGGGAAGAAGAAGACCTCCGTGCCGATGTCCTCGGTGCGCAGCTCTCCGCTCTCGATCTCCGGGCCGTCCTGCCACCAGGTGGCCGACTCGATGAGCGAGAAGTCCCGGACGACGAGCCAGTCGAGCTGCGCCATGCCCATGCGCTGCAAACGGGTGTTGGCCGAACCGACCGCGGGGTTCTCCCCCATCAGGAAGTAGCCCTTGCACTCCCCGTCGAGCTGCGCCATCACCGTCTCGTACGTGGAGTGCGAGCCGGTGAGGCGGGGGAGGTGGTCGAAGCAGAAGTCGTTGTCCTCGCGCGCGGCGTCGCCGTAGTAGGCCTTCAGCAGGCTCACGAAGTAGGCCCGCATCTCGGCCCAGAAGCCCTTCTCGGTGCGTGAGGCCTCGATGAACCTGTCGAGGTCCATGTGCTGGTGGGCGTGGGGCATCGGCAGATAGCCCGGCAGCAGGTTGAAGAGGGTCGGGATGTCGCTCGATCCCTGGATGGACGCGTGGCCGCGCAGCGCCTGGATGCCGCCGCCCGGACGCCCGATGTTGCCCAGCAGGAGCTGGAGGATGCTCGCGGCCCGGATGTACTGCGAGCCGGTGGTGTGCTGCGTCCACCCGACCGCGTACACGAAGCAACTGGTGCGCTCCCGGCCGGAGTTGGACGTCAGTGCGTCACACACGCGCAGGAACGTCTCGCGCGGCACCCCGCACACGTCCTCGACCATCTCCGGTGTGTAGCGGGCGAAGTGCCGCTTGAGTACCTGGTACACGCAGCGCGGATGTCGCAGCGTCGGATCGCTGGGCGCGGAGGGGGTGGTGCGGGCGCCTCCCGAGCCGTGGGTCTCCGAGCGGCCCGCCTCACTGACGCGGTCCTCGTACTGCTCGTCGACCTCGCCGGTCGGCTGCTGCACCTGTGCGTCCTCGTACTGCCAGGTGTGCTTGTCGTAGTGGCGTCTCTCCTCGTCCAGACCGGAGAAGACGCCGTCGAGGTCCTCGGAGTCGCGGAAGTCCTCGCGCACGAGCGTCGCGGCGTTCGTGTAGTGCAGGACGTACTCGCGGAAGTCCTTCTCCTCGGTCAGGACGTGGTTGATGATCCCGCCGATGAAGGCGATGTCGCTGCCCGCCCGCAACGGCACGTGGAGGTCGGCGAGCGCGCTCGTGCGCGTGTACCGGGGGTCCACGTGGATGACGGTCGCTCCGCGTGCCTTGGCCTCCATCACCCACTGGAAGCCCACGGGATGGGCCTCGGCGTAGTTCGAGCCCTGGATGACGATGCAGTCGGAGTGCTGCTGGTCCTGCATGAACGTGGTGGCGCCGCCGCGGCCGAAAGAGGTACCGAGTCCGGCGACGGTGGAGCTGTGGCACACCCGCGCCTGGTTCTCCACCTGGACGATGCCGAGGCCGGTCAGCAACTTCTTGATCAGGTAGTTCTCTTCGTTGTCGAGCGTGGCCCCGCCCAGGCTCGCGATGCCCATGGTGCGGGCCGTGCGCACGCCGTCCAGCTCCCATTCCCAGGTGGCGCGGCGGGTCTCGACGACGCGGTCGGCCACCATGTCCATGGCCGTGTCGAGGTCGAGCGTCTCCCACTCGGTCGCGTGGGGCCGCCGGTGGAGCACCTGGTGGTGGCGGGCGGGCCCCGTGGTCAGCTGCAGCGTCGCCGAGCCCTTCGGGCAGAGCCGGCCGCGGCTGACCGGGGAGGCGGGGTCGCCCTCGATCTGCACGACCTTGTCGTCCTTGACGTACACCTGCTGACCGCACCCGACGGCGCAGTACGGGCAGATGGACTGCGTCACCCGGTCCGCGGTGTCGGTACGCGGCCGCAGCCCGGCCGTGTGCCGCGACTTGGCGGCGCTCCCCCGGCCGAGCGGGTCGTCCCCCGTCAGCTGCCGGTAGACGGGCCAGCCGCGGAATCGGTCGGTGACGCCCATGGGACTCCTTGGCGGGAAGGGATCAGGCCGGTGACTCGTCGGGGTCGGGGTGCTCGGGGTGCACGGTGTCCGACCCGTGGTCGCCGCGCCGCCGCGTGCCCGCCTCGTCGGTGTCGGGTACATCATCCACGCGGTCCGCGCGGCCCACCTGCTCGGTGGGGTCGGTGTTCGCGTCGCTCTCGCCCGCCTGCTGATCGGGCATGTCCCTCGGGACGGGAGCTCCGCTCTCACCGGGGCCTGCACGTCGGTCGTCGGTCACAGCAACCTCCATTCTTCGTTACCCGGTACGGGTCCGCATGCGCAGTCGCGGACGCGCACTGGGTACCTGGTTGCGTGGAGACGAAACGTGACTGCCCGCAGATCGTTCCCTGTCAATGGCCCGTTCAGGGGGCCTGCGGTCCGTCCAGGACGACGGCGAGGCCCTGTTCGGCGTCGCCGTGGAGGGCGTCGCTGAAGGCCTTGTCGTAGGCGTCGTCGCCGGCCGCCGAGCGGGCCTGGTGCTCCCATTGGTCCCGCACCTCGGAGAGCTCGGGCGTGCCGTGGTTCGGGTGGCCGAGCATGCGCCAGAAGGTGTTTCCGGTACCGGAGGTGCGGGCGGCCCCGATCCCGTTGCCCTGCGCCGCGTTCGCTCCGGTGAGGAGGTCCAGGGCGAGGGCGATGCCCAGGTTGTCGTTGAGGTTGTGCTTGCTGGCGAGCATGGCCCGGGCATGCCGTTCGGCGTCGTGGGGGCGCCCTTGGAGCAGGTCGATGTAGGCGAGCTGGTGGAACGCGTACGACCGGGCCCAGTGCTCGCCGTACTGGAGGCTGAGACAGCGCAGCACGGTGGCCGCTTCATAGGCTTCGGCCAATCGGCCCAGCGCGGAGTGGGCGAAGGTCCGGATCACCATGCAGCACAACTGCGGCGCACCGACGGGGGGCGACGTGCGGTGGGTGATCAGGGCGTGGTCGCTCACGTCGTACGCGTCCTGCGGCCGTCCGGCCATCAGGTGGGTCAGGCCC
The DNA here is from genome assembly GCF_040655895.1 of Streptomyces sp. NPDC050264. Classification (NCBI taxonomy): domain Bacteria; kingdom Bacillati; phylum Actinomycetota; class Actinomycetes; order Kitasatosporales; family Streptomycetaceae; genus Streptomyces; species Streptomyces sp. NPDC050264. The sequence continues at coordinate 366,270 of NZ_JBFAKV010000006.1, read as the reverse complement.
AGGGTGTGGGCGGCGAAGAGCGCGGACGCCGGTGTGCCGTCCTGCTGTGCGGCGGCGGCGCATTCCTCGCCGACGCGCAGGGCGGCGGGGTGGTCGCCCTGGAGGGTGAGCGTGATGCCCAGGGCCCAGAGCGCGCGGGTGCGGGACGCGCCGTCGGGTGTGCCGAGGGCGAGGGCGCGTTCGAGGTAGTCGCGGGATTCGTGGAGGTGCCCGCAACAGGGCCAGAACAGGCCGGTCCGTCCGGCCATGTCGACGGCGGCCTCGGGGTCCTCGGCGATGAGGTGATCGAGTGCGGCGCGTACGTCGGTGTGGCTGTCGGAGATCCTGGCGTACCAGGCGACCTGGCGGTCGCTCAGCCATGCGGCCTCGGCCTGTGCCATCAGGCCGGCGAAGTGCCCGGCGTGGAGCCCGGCGAGCGCGTGCTCCTCATCGAGCTCTCGGAGCCACATGGCCCCGTACTCGCGCAGGGTGTCGAGCATGCGGTAGCGGGTGCCGGTCCGCTGCAGGACGGACTGGTCGGCGAGCCGCTCCAGGAGCGGCGGGATGTCGTCGGCGCCGAGGGCGCCACCCGCGCACACGGACTGCGCGTCCGCCACCTCCACGGGACCGTGGAAGACGGAGAGCCTGGCCCACAGCAGGCGTTCGAGGGGCGAGCACAGCTCGTGGCTCCAGCCGATCGCGGTGCGCAGGGCCCGGTGGCGCTTGGGCCAGACCGTCTCGTCGACGAGGGTGTCCAGCCGTGAACCCAGGCGCTCGGCAACCTGGGTGAGGCTGTTCTCCCTCAGTTGCGCGCAGGCGAGTTCGAGGGCGAGCGGGATTCCTTCCAGGCGGCGGCAGATGGCGGAGACGACCTCGGGGGCGCCCGGCGCGTCGAGGGGCACCCCGGGGGCGGCCGTCGCGCACCGCTCGCGGAAGAGGCGCACCGCGTCCGCGCTGCCGCCGTCGTCCGTGGAGAGCGGGGCCACCTCGGCGCACCACTCGCCGCGGACGGCGAGCGGCTCCCTGCTGGTGGCAAGGACCGTCAACCGTGGTGCCGCGGTGAGCAGTTCGCCCGCCAGGCGTCGGCAGGCGGGCAGCATGCGCTCGCAGCAGTCGAGGACGAGCAGCACCTGCCGGCCACTCAGCCACTCGCACAGCGCCTCGATGGGGGCCCGCGGATTGTGGTCCAGGAGATCGACGGCGTCGCAGACCGTCGCGGTGAACAACCGGTCGTCGTAGAGATGGGACAGGTCCACCCACCAGGCCCCGTCGGCGTACCCGTCCCGCACCTGCTCGGCGACGCGCAGGGCCAGACGGCTCTTGCCGACACCGCCGCCACCGGTGAGGGTGACCATGCGGCATTCGGTCAACGCCGTTGTGACGGCGCTCAGTTCGCTGGCGCGGCCTACGAAGCTGGTCGTCGTGACGGGAAGGTTGCCTACCACGGTCCCATCCTGCCGTGCCGCTGCCCGCGGCCCTACCCTCCCGTAAGAAACGGCTATAAACGATCGACCTTGGCAACCGGTCGATCACGTTCGATCGGTCGGTGTCCTGACCGGGTCCGGCTGCTGTCGTGACGTGCTGCGCCGAGCACGGACGGCGGCCGGGATGCGGCGCTCAGCAGTGGTCTTCGCTGAGCGCCGCTCGGGTCCGGCGGCCCGTGTCAGTGGCGCGACGTCGTCAGGGTCGTCACCTCCAGGTCCGGATCGCTCGCGATCTCGGCTGCCGTGAACCGCTCGGCCACCCACTGCTTGCGGCTGAAAAGGCGGGTCTGGTCGGTGTAGTGGGGCGAGGCCGGGTTCGCCGACTGGCCATAGGTGAGCAGGGTGTGGGCCCGGGGACCGTCGGGGGTGAGTTCGACGGCCATCAGGAAGCTGGAGCCGAAGGCGCCCTCGGCCGGGGTGCCGGTGCCCGCGTCGGGGCCCGCGTCCACGACGTTGAAGCAGCCCTTGTTTCCGTTGCAGCCGGGCAGCGGGACCCCGGCCCACTTCTGCACGGTGCCCAGTGCGGCGTCGACCGGGAGATCGCGGGCCGCGAAGTCCTGGACCGCGTCGGCCAGGGCGTGCCGGACCCGGGCGTCGTCGCCGTTGATCCCGCGCGGCGTGGTGAGGGGCTGTGCCGGGTCGTACGGAACACGGCGCCAGGTGTCAGAGGGTCCGCCTCGCAGGACGTGGTCGTAGAACGCGACCCAGAGCGCGGCGCCCCGGCTGTCGCTGTCGGCGCGGGTGTCCCAGCGCGCGAGGGTCGCGCAGGCCTGCCGTACGTCGGTTTCCTTGCCGTCCGACGTCTCCAGGACCGGGTGGGCGCGGCACAGGGCGACCACGTCGTCGCGGCCCGTCTCGGCCGACAGGACACGGTTGCCGAGCGCCGAGGAGCGCAGGGTGCGCCCGGTGAACCCGGGGGCGCCGAGTCCGTCCGTGCCGTCCCCGCGCTGCGCGATCATGCTCAGCCCCAGCTGGGGCCGTGGTGCCAGGCGGGGATCGATGTCGTACACGCCGGGCAGTCCGGTGAGCGGCTCTTCGGGGTTCGTGTACTGGGGCCCGTTGTTGGAGTTGGCGACGTAGTCGCTGCGAGCCAGCTCCGGCTGGTGGGACGGACCGTAGAGGCCCGGCACGAGCGCGTCGGGATCACTGCCCCAGGCGCAGGCCGACGTCGAGCCGTCGAGGGCGGCGGGTCCGTCCTCGCCGCCCGGGCGGGCGCAGCGCTCGAGTTGTGCGTCCGTGAGGTGGGGTACGGCGGAGGAGTCGGTGAAGTACGTGTCACCGCTGGTGTCGGCGGCGAGGGTGTAGGTCCAGGGGATGCCCTGGTAGGTGTCCTGGGCGGTGCGCAGCTGGTCGAGGCTGTGGGCCTTGCCCATGGCCAGCCAGGTGTTCATGGAGCGGAGGTTGTCCGCGTTGGCGTCCCGGACCGCGTAGGCGGTCTTCGTGGTCCAGCCGGAGGAGAGCACGGGACCGAAGCGTGAGGTGTACAGCGTCCGTTCGACCGTCTTCTCCCGGCCGTCGGTGTCGCGGACGGTGACCGCGACCGTGCGGCGTTTCATCCGCTCCGTCCTGCCGTCGACCACGTAACTCGTCGGGTCGCCCGGCACGAGTTTCAGCGCGTAGGTCGAGGTGTGCTGGGCGTCGCTCGCGGTGTGCGTCCAGGCGAGGTCCTTGTTGTGCCCGATCAGGACGAGGGGGGTGCCGTACAGGCCGGCGCCGGACACGTCCAGGGTGCCGGGGATCGTCAACTGCACCTGGTAGAACCGGAGGGCGCCGCCGACCCAGGGAAGGTGCGGGTTGGCGAGGACCATCGCGTTGCCGCTGCGCGTGGCGTCACGGCCGAGCGCCCAGCCGTTGCTGCCGAAGTCGTCCGCGGCTCCCTGCCCTCCCGGCGCCGAGAAGGCGGTGGCCCTGGCGTCACCGTCGGCCGTCGGCGGTTTCGCGTCGCCGATGTCCGGCGCGAGCGGCGCCTCGCCGGTCACCCGGTTGACGTCGTAGACGACGCTCCACAGGTCGAGCGCGGTGACCGGGCGTACCCAGGACTTGCCCTTGCAGCGCGCGTCCGGCAGGTTGCCGACGCCTGTCTCGCGCAGATAGCGGTTGTATCCGGCGGCGTACCCCTGGACCATGCGCCGCAGTTCGCCGGTCGGGCCCAACGGCGCCTTGCGGTCGAGGAGTTGCTGGACCGTGCCCGCGCGCAGCTGCCCCTTGTAGTACGTGTCGCTCGCCAGGTTGGCACCCTCGCCGCGCTCTCCGTCGGGCCCGAAGTACCGGGACCGCTCGCCCCGTAACGTGACCACCTGATCCGCGAGTTCGCACACGTTGTCCTGCGCGAACGCGTGCCCGTAGCCGTAGCCCAGCCCGTCGAAGTCCCGCGCGAGGATGTGCGGGATGCCGTACGCGGTGCGGCTGATCTGTGCCGTGCGCCCTCCCCCGGAGAGGCTCTCGCGCGCCGGCCCCGGCGCGGCGGACGAGGGCGCCGACAGCAGCGCCGCGGTCACCGATGCGAGGCAGAGAGCGGCAGCGGCAGCTCTCAACCGGCCGCGCGCAGAGTATCTATGACGCTTCGTCAGCGTTCTGGATTCACTCATGCGCCCCACCCTTCACGGTATGGCGGTGGGTGGCATCCGACGCTCGGGGGACATTCCCGTCGTGGCGTCACTCCCGGGATGTACGCCTGACGTCCGGCCCGAGGCGCGGCCGGGCCGGACGCGTGCCCGGCTCACCTGCGCCGACGGCGCCGATAGACTCCGGGCGTGTCAGCCATGGACGAGATCCGCCGCAGCAAGTACATCAGTCTCACGACCTACCGGAAGGACGGGACCCCGGTCGCCACCCCCGTGTGGCATGTGGCGCGCGACGAGCACGAGTTGCTCGTGATCACGCCCGCCGACTCCTGGAAGGTCAAGCGGCTCCGGAACAACAGCGCCGTGACGGTCACCGCCTGCGACGTCCGCGGCCGGACCGCCCCGGACGCCGCCACGCTCTCCGGCACCGCCGACCTGCTCGACGAGGCCGGAACCGAGGCCGCCCAGGCCCTCATCGCCAAGAGGTACGTCCTGTCCCGGATCGGGAACGGGTTCCTCAAGGTCCTGCGCGTACGGAAGAAGCCGAACATCGGCATCGCCGTCACCCTGTGAGCGGCCCTCGCCGGTCATCGGTCCTGCGCGTGGCGAGGAGGATGCCCCCGAGCGTGCTCTCGGCCGAGCTGAGGGTCTCGTGTGTTTCGACCGTGAAGCCCGCGCCGTCGAGCCGGGCGCCCAGCCGGTCGGGCCGCCGCCGGTGGACGTGGACCTTCATCGGATGTCCGCCGTACCCCTCTGTCTTCAGCTGCGACTCGTCGCCGACGTGGAAGCCGAGCAGCAGAGGGGCGCCGGGCCGCATCACCCGCCGGAACTGCGCGAGGACCCGGCCCACCTCATCGTCGGGTACATGGATCAGCGAGTACCAGGCGATCAGGCCCGCCACCGAGGCGTCGGCGAGGTCGAGTTCGGTCATGGAACCGACCTCGAACCGCACGCCGGGGTGATCGCGCCGGGCCACCTCGACCATCCCGGGTGACAGATCGATCCCGAACGCGTCCACGCCGAGTCCGCGCAAGTGGGCCGTGATCCGCCCCGGGCCGCAGCCGACATCCGCCACCGGGCCCCCGCCGACCGCGCGCACCCGATCGGCGAAGGTCGCCATGACCGCGCGTTCCACCGGCGTCTCGTCCAGCAGATCGCGCGTCCGCTCCGCGTAGCTGACCGCGACCGTGTCGTACGACCTCCGGGTGTCCTCCACCCACGCGCCCGGGGCGTCCGTGCCGCCTGTGATGTCTGCGCTGTCCGTGTCTCGTTCTGTCGCCACGACCGCAGGTTACGCACCGGCCATCCGTTCCCTCACCCGTTGCTCAACATCTGTACGGAGAAGGGCTCCTGGGATAGCGTCACCTCGGCCACCGGGAATGAATCGTTTCATCCCCACACCACGTCACTGAAAAGTGAGGCGCCATGACGTCGAGCCGCCCTGCCGAGAACGTCCCCCCGCCCGGCCCCGCCAGACGTACCGTCCTCGCCGCCGGCGCGGCGGCCGCGGCCCTGACCGCGGCCGGACTCCCGTACGCGCCGACGGCGGCCGCGACACCGGCCGGCGGTGTCACCGCACAGCTCCCCGGGGCCGAACCGCCGCGCGGTGGCACCGGTTGGCAGCGTTATGTCCAGGCTCCGTCGTCCCGCACCGTGCGCCCGGTCCGCACGCTCGCCTCCACGGGCGGGGTCGCCCGGCCCGAGGGCCTGCTCAAGCCGGGCGGCGCCCCGACCGTGTTGCGCCGGCCGCAGCCGGCCCCGGCTCCCCGCTGGCCCGAGGGCACCACGGCCGAGGCCTCCTCCACCCACGCGGGCAACAGCGGGGGCGACGGTCAGCCCCGGACCTATGACGCCTCGCACGCGGTGGACGGCGACCCGGAGACGTTCTGGAACGACGACACCCAGGGCGCCTTCCCCGACATTCTGACCGTGACGCTGCCCGCCGAGCGCGAGCTGTCCGGCATCACGGTGGTCTCCAACAGCGACGGCGTACCGACCGACTTCACGGTCGACGTGTGGCACGACGCTGCGTGGCACCGCGCCGCCACGCAGTCTGACAACGATGTCATCCAGTGCGCCGTGCCCTTCGCGACACCGCTCCCCGCCTCCAAGGTCCGCATCACGGTGACGGGCGTGCAGGACACGCAGCAGGGCGCGTTCACCCGGATCAACGAGGTGTGGCCCGAGGCGGTCGAGGCGGTGGAACCGCCCAGCGTGACCGTGGACTTCGGCAAGGTCGTCGTCGGCTTCCCGCGCATCCGGTTCGCCGGGGCTTCCGACAACTCCCCCGGCGTCCGCGTCGCCTTCTCCGAGACGCAGCGGTTCCTCACCGACCGCAGCGACTTCACCCGCTCCGACCAGGCGGGCGGGACGGGCCGCGGCACCGACCAGTTCGCGGTGCCCGCCGGGGGCGCCGACTGGCTGGACCACAAGGGCTTCCAGGCCGGCGACAAGGTCTTCGCGGACGGGCTGCACGGCTTCCGCTATCTCAAGATCACCCTGGACGCGCTGGCGTCCGACGCCCCTGCCGCGCAACCCTGGGGAACGGTCGAAGTGGACTCCGTGAGCCTGGAGTTCAGCGCCTACCTGGGTACGCCGAGCACGTACCGCGGCTGGTTCCTGTGCTCCGACGACGACCTGAACCGCTACTGGTACGGGGCCTCGTACACGAACGAACTCGTCACCGACACCTTCCGGCGCGACGACGTCGATCCACGGAACGCGTGGAGCGCTTCCCTGGAGGGCCAACTGGTCCTGCACGACGGGCCGAAGCGCGACCGTGATCCGTACGTCGGCGACCTGGCCGTGTCCGCGCGCACCCTGTACCTCACGCACGACGACGCGGCGGCCGCCGCGCGCAACGTGCTCGCCGATCTCGCCGAGCACCAGCGCGCCGACGGATGGATACCACCCGCCTCGATCAACAACTACACGCTGCCGCTGTTCGACTATCCGCTGTGGTGGGTGACGTGCAGCTGGGACTACGTGCTGTACACGGGCGACCGGGCGTACGCGGCGCGCTACTACCCGAACCTCCTGAAGGTGCTCGACACCTGGTACCCGAGCGTCACCGACGACGCCGGACTGCTCAGCAAAGGGCTCAACGGCACGGGTGAGTACGGGGATTACGCCTTCCTGGATCGCACGGGACGCATCACCTACTACAACGTCAACTACGTCCAGGCACTCGGCGACGCCGCCCGCCTGGCCCGTTACCTGGGGCACGCGGACGACGCGGGCCGCTGGGAGAAGCGGGCCGCCGACGTCGCCGCCGCGGTCAACGCGCATCTGTGGGACGAGAAGGCCGGCGCCTATCTCGACTCCTCGACGGGTCCGGTGCGCCACGCCCAGGACGGCAACTCCATCGCCATCACCGCGCAGGTCGCCGACGCCGGGCGGGCCGCGTCGGCGCTCGCCCACCTGGACGCCACCACGCAACAGCCGTACGGCAACGCCTTCATGGACAACGACACGATCTTCGACGGCGCGTCGCAGCGCGTGTACGCGTTCACGTCCTACCCGGAGATCGTCGCCAGGTTCGAGACCGGGCGGGCCGACTCCGCGCTGGACCAGATCCGGCGCACATACGGGTGGATGGACCGCCACGATCCCGGCATCACCCACTGGGAGGGCATCGGCCCGGGCGGCTCACTGTACGAGGACGCGTACACGAGCATGGCGCACGGCTGGTCGACGGGCGTACTGCCCGCGCTCACCCATCAACTCCTCGGCGCCCGGCCCCTGTCACCGGGGTACGCCACCTGGACGGTGCGCCCGAACCTCGGCGACGTCGACTGGGCCCAGGGGCAACTCCCCACTCCACATGGCCCGTTGAGTGTGGAGTGGGAGAACTCCCGGTCGGGGTTCTCGGTGACCGTGCGGGTGCCCCGCGGGACCAGCGGATCGCTGGCGCTGCCGGGCGAGCCCGGACGGCTGACCGTCCGCGAAGGGCGCACGAAGGTGTGGGACGGGCGGCGCGCCTCGCACCGCACCGTCCGGGTCACCGACGGCCGCGTCTGCGTCGCGTCCCTCGGCGAGGGGACCCACACCTTCACCGCCGCGCGGAAGGCCTGACATCGTCGGCGGGAGGGAGGCGCCTCGGGGGAATCCCCGTCACTGGCCCACCCTCCCGTCGACGCACTCGCGCAACAGGTCGGCGTGCCCGCAGTGGCGGGCGTACTCCTCGATCCGGTGCACCATGAGGCTCCTGATCGAGATCCCGTCCTTCCCTGGGCGCGCGCCCAGGTCCGGGTGGGCGGCCAGCGCGGCGTCGGTCGCGGCCTGCTCGCGTTCCAGATCCGCGTAGGCGGCGTCGACCACGGCCTGTTCCGCGACGGCCTGGTCGAAGTCCGCGTCACGCTTGCCGTACAGCTTCGGCAGCGGGTCGTCGTGGGTGATCCAGCCGCGCCAGTCCCGCTCCACCTCGGCGAGGTGGCGGACCAGCCCGAGCAGGGACATCGTCGACGGCGGCACCGACCGACGGGCCAGCTGCTCCGCGTCCAGGCCCTCGCACTTCATCCGCAGGGTCGCGCGGTAGCCGGACAGGTAATCGAGGAGCGTCGCGAGTTCGCCCTCCGGTTCGGGCCCGTCGCTCTCGCGCGGGTCGTCGTCCGGGTCGGCCCACATGTCGGGGTAGATGGTCGAGCGGGTCCATCGTGCGGGCTGGTCAGTCATGCGAGCCATGGTCGACGGTGCGGCCCCGGCTCGCCACTTCTTATCGGAGTTCTTCGCTTCCATGAGAGAACTCCGCCGAGCTTCGTCGCCGGCGTGGACAGCGGGGCGTCGGACACGCCGGCGACGAAGGTTCGGGACGGGCCGGGATCAGCCCTGCTTGATGACGAACTGCGAGCCGGGTTCGGTCAGGATGTCGCCCTGCGCCGAGCCGGTGATGGTGACGCCGGTCAGCGTGGCACTGCCCCGGGCCCCGGACATGGCGAGGATGCCCGACCCGTTGTTCGACTTGTCGATGGTCACGTTGCTGACCTGGACATTGGGCATCTCACCACCGCCCGTCTTGAACTGGATGCCGTCGTAGGTGGAATCGCGGATGTCGGTGTCGCGGATCGTGACGCCGGGAATGGGCTGACCCTGGGCGAACAGGGTGATCGCGCCGAACTCCTGGTCCTCGTTCCAGAACGCTCCGCCGGTCCGGTACAGGCCGTTGTTCGCTATCAGGGTCGTCCCGGAGAACGGGAGCGGGTCGTGGTCGGTGGCGAGCATGATCCCGGGGTAGTTCATGGTGTCCGAGACCAGGTTGTTCTCGATGGTGTTGCCGTAGCCGCCGTAGACCGCGATGCCGTTGGCCCGCCAGGGCAGTTGGACGGTGTTGTTGCGGAAGTGGTTGTCGTGGCCGACGTCGACGGACGTGTCCTTCACGTACTTGCTGGCCCATACGGCCATGGCATCGTCGCCGGTGTTGCGGAAGGAGGAGTTGTAGACCGTCGAATTGCGGGTGCCGTTGGCGAAGTTGACGCCGTCGGCGTAGGTGTCGCGGATGCGTACGCCGTTGAACTCGACGCGGTCGCCGGGGCCCCACAGTTCGGGGATGTTGGAGTAGTCGCGGCCGACCCAGGCACCCACGTTGGCGTGCTCGATCCAGACGTTGGTGATCTTGGTGTCCTTGCCGAAGCGGCCGTTGAGCGCGACGCCGCCCTCCGCGTTGCCGTCCCCGCCCCGGATCGTGCCCGAGCCGAAGATGGCGATGTCGGAGATCTTGGTGTTGTCGTCGATGTCGAAGCCGAAGTTGCCCTCGTGCGGGTGGTTGATGCCGCCCGCGTCCTGCGGCGCGATGAGGGAGTACAGCTGGGAGTGCCACATGCCGGCGCCCTTGAGGGTGACGTCGCGGATCCCGACCTGGTTGTACTGGCCCCGGTCCTGCGGGTCGTCGGTGAGGATCTTCTTCTCCTGGCGCCACTGTCCGGCCGGGATCCACACGCAGGGGATCTTGCCCGTCTGGTCGGCCGTCACGGCACGCTGGATGGCGTCCGCGTCGTCGATGCCGTCGTTGGGCACGGCTCCGTACTCGGTGATGGAGACGCACTCGGCGGGCTTGGCCGCCGGCGCGGCGACCTGCTCCAGGTCGACCAGGTCGACGATGTAGAAGGCGGCCGTGTCCCCGCTGTCCCGCTGGAGCCGGAACTTCGTGCCCTCGGGGTAGGTCTGGGTGAGCAGGGCGTTGGACTCGTCGAAGAGGCGGCGGGCGTCTCCGCCGGGCCGGTTGGTCAGGCCTTCCGGATCGTCGGTGGTGCCGTAGAGCCAGCTGTGCTTGGACGACAGGTTCAGCTTGCGGACGAAGGTCCCGTTCGCGTAGAGGCTGAGCGTCGCCTCTTGTCCGCCTCCCGCGGCCGCGTCGGGGATGGAGTTGCGTACGACGATCGAGTTCGAGGGCGTGGTCGAGGTGAACTCGACGTACTGGCCGGTGGAGTTGAGACGTACCGACTTGCGGCCGGAGGACTCGGTGGCGAAGTTCGTGTGCCCGAAGGTGCGCTTGGCGTCCGTCGTGAGCAGGGTGCCGTTGGTCTGGCCGTCCTCCGCCTCGTACTCGGTGTAGGGGACGGCCGCGCCGCGCCCGACGACCAGGGTCCGGGCGAAGGTGTTGTTGGTCTCGTTCGTCTCGGCGACCTTGTTCGTCGAGTCGGCGGTCGCGGTGAGTGCGGCTCCGCCGTTGGTGGCGGTCCAGCTGCCGCTGATCGCCACGGTGGCCGAGGCGTCGGCGGCGATGCTGTCCGTGGTGCCGGTCAAGGTGGCTCCGCCGACCGTGAGTTGGGTGACGGTGCCCGCGGGCGCCGGGCTCGTGCCGCGGTTGTGCACGGTGACGGCGAAGGTGACCTTCGCGCCGACGGCCGGGTTGGCCGGGGTGGTGGCGATCCCGGTGACCTCCAGGTCGGGGCCGGGTGCCTGCTTGACGACCAGCTTCGCGTCGGCGTTGCGGCTGTTGTTCGAGTTGTCGAGTTCGGCGACGGCGTCCGTCGGGTCGACGACCGCGGAGACACTGTAGCTGCCCGTGGGGCGGGCGCCGACCTTGACGGGCACCTTCACCGACGCGCCCGCGGCCAGGGCCCCGACGGCGGCGCTGCCGGCGACCGTGCCTTCGAGGCTGACGTCCACCGTGCTGGCGGGGGCCGCCGCGGTGCCGGCGTTGCGGACCGTCGCCTCGACGGTGACGGCGTCCGCCTCGGACGGTGACGCGGGCGACCACGTCAGACCGGTCACCGTCAGGTCGGGAGCGGGTGCGGCCGTGCCGACGACCTCGAACTCGGCGACCTGTCCGCCGCCGGCTCCGCTGTTGCCGGAGAACTGCAGCCGTACGTCCGCGTAGCGGCCGGTGACCGGGATGGTGACCGTGTTCTGGTTCCCCGAGGGGTTGAAGGTGTACTCGGCGCGGTCCTTCAGGGAGGTGAAGTCGGTGGCGCCCGACTTGCGGGCCAGGACCTGGATGGTCTGTGTGCGGGTGCTCCACGCGGCGTTCGGATTGAGCTTGACGACGACACCGGACAGGTCGGCGTCGGAGCCGAGCTTCACGGTCAGCGAGGACGACTGGCCGCTCGCCTCCCAGTAGGTGTCGGTGCTGCCGTCATCGGCGTTGGTCGCGAGGTAGTTCTGCGTCGTCGAGGTCGCTTCGATCGGCTTGCGCAGGGCGAGATTGGTCCCGGCGGGCGGCGGGTCCCCCGGGTCCGAACCGCCGTCGGTTCCCAGGACCTCCACCTCCGACAACTGGGCGGCGTTCCACCCGGAGTTGTCGCTGATCTGCACCCGTACGTACCGGGTCTCGGCCGAGACGCCGACCGCCACGCTGTTGCCGGAACCGGGGGCGAAGGCCCGCTTCGCCCCGGCCGCGAGGGTGGTGAAGTCCCGCCCGTCGGAGCTGCCCTGGACGGCGACGGTCTCGGTACGCGCTTCCCAGGAGGCGGGGAGTTTCAGCACCACTTGGTCGATGTCGACCGTACGTCCCAGGTCGATCTGCGCCCACTGCGGGAACGAACCGGTCGGCCCTTCCCAGTACGTGGCCTGGCTGCCGTCGGTGAGATTGCCGGCGGGGTAGCCGTCGTGGGCTCCCGCCGCCGTGACGGGCCTGCCGAGCGCCACGTTCTGTTCCGCCGCGGCGGCCTGTGCTGCCGTCGGTACCAGGCCGACGGTCAGCAGCCCTGCCGTCACCAGGCCGGCGAGCCAACGCCATCTATGACGTGCCCCTGTCATTCCAGTCATGGTCATTCCCGTCATGGTCATTCCCGTCATGACGCTCCTAGAGGGGGTCCTCGGAGGCCCGGCACGGCGCGCACCACCGGCCCGTCATCCAAGTATTGAGTTGATCTGTTGATTTTTTGCGCAGTTTCGAGGACAGATTCGCCTCAGGAGGTCGGGTTGTCAACGGGCGTGACACGATTCCACCGCACGCAGCAGGGCTGGTGGGCATGGTCCCCTTGCCCACCAGCCCTGCATGCTGGTCGATATTTTGCTCTGCGCAATTCACATATTGCGCGGCACCTCACGTGGAAGGCGTTGTCAGATCAGTCCACGTCGGCGCGGGTGGTCCCCATGGCGAGGCCCGCGACCCAGTTGATGGAGGCGGTGCTGTCGTCCGTGCCGAAATACGTTCCCCAGCGGGGCTTGTTGCCCAGGTCGTCCCAGGTGCGGGCGCCGGTCCGGGAGGCGAATTCGGTGCCGTCCTTGTAGACGGAGAGCGTGCCGGCGCCGCTCGAGTCCGTGGTGATCCCCAGCTGTACGGAGTGCCACTCCCCCGCGGTCCAGGGCGTCGTCCCGATCGAGATCCAGGTCTCGCCCGGGCCCACGTACCAGGCCTTGAGCTGGTCGTCCTCGACCTTCATGAGGACGGGGTAGTTCTGGCTGTTCTGGTCGTTCGTGCCGTTGGACTTCCACTGGAAGACCGTCTGCGCGTCGCCGGTCTTCGTCATGGAGTCCCAGCCGAACCAGTAAGTGCTGTGGTCCTTGAAGGTGTACTCGCCGCCGGCGGTCCGGACGCTGTGACCTTCGCAACGCGGCGTGCCGATGGGCTTGTTGAACTTGAAGAACGCTCCGTGGCCGTCGTTCCAGTCGCCCGTGGTGACGCTTCCCGGGCTGTCGCACAGCGTGGTCACGAAGACGCCGACGCCCTGGGAGGCGTCCGCGTCCCAGATCACGGACGCCTGGGCGGGGGATGTCGTCAGGACGGTCGCGCACGCGGCCGCGGCGGCGGTACAGGCCCAGGCACGCAGTGGGGTGCGGTGCATGTGGTCACCTCTCAGGATCTCCGGTCGAACGGCTCGGCTCAGTGGATGAGTTGCGCACTGTTGTAGTCGTTTCGTTCGCAACGCTCAATCATTTGTTCCGAATTGATCGAATCGATCGATTGACCTAGGGGAGTCGTCGCCCTGCCCCGCCGATAGAGGCTCGACGCCCGGCAGGCAAGGAGAACAAGGTCACACCCGCGCCACCTGCTGCTCGTCTGCGGATCTGACCTAGCATCCGAGCATGACGGTCCTGCCTGACGACGGGCTTTCCCTGGCAGCCGAGTTCCCTGACGCGACACATGAGCAATGGCAGCACCTGGTCGCCGGTGTGCTGCGCAAGTCGGGCAAGGAAGTCTCGGCTCCCGAGGCGGAAGACACTCTGTCCACCGCGCTGGAGGACGGGCTGCGCGCCCGCCCTCTCTACACGGCCCACGACGACGCTCCCCCCGCCGGCCTGCCCGGTTTCGCCCCCTTCGTACGCGGTGGCCGCGCCGAGGGGAACACGGTCGGCGGCTGGGACGTACGCCAGCGGCACACGGTCGCGGACTCCGGTCCGGTCCTGGCCGATCTGGAGAACGGCGTCACGTCACTGTGGCTGACGGTGGGCGGCTCCACCGGCTTCGATGTCCCGGCCCTCACCACCGCCCTCGACGGTGTCCTCCTCGATCTGGCCCCCGTCGTGCTCGACGCGGGCGCCGAGACCGATGCCGCCGCGCGTCACCTGCTGCGCCTTTACGAGGACAGGGGCATCGCCCCCGACGCGGTCCGGGGCAATCTGGGCGCCGACCCGCTGGGCCATGAGGCGCGCACCGGGGACTCGTACGAGACCCCGCCGGTGACCGAACTGGCCCGGCTGTGCACCCAGCGGTACCCGGGGCTGCGGGCACTGACCGTCGACGCGCTGCCGTACCACGAGGCCGGCGGTTCGGCCGCGCAGGAACTGGGCTGCTCCCTCGCCACCGGCGTCGCCTACCTCCGCGAGCTGACCGGGGCGGGGCTGGACGTCGAACAGGCGCTGGCGCAGCTGGAGTTCCGCTACACCGCCGGTGCCGACCAGTTCCTCACGATCGCCACGTTCCGTGCCGCGCGCCGCCTCTGGGCCCGGGTGGCCGAGGCGTGCGGGGCGCCGCGGTCGGGCGCGCAGCTCCAGCACGCGGTGACCTCGTCGGTGATGATGACGCGGCGCGATCCCTGGGTGAACATGCTGCGCACCACGATCGCGACGCTGGCCGCGGGCGTCGGTGGCGCGGACTCCGTGACGGTGCTGCCCTTCGACGACGCGCTGGGTCTGCCGGACGCGTTCGCCCGGCGCATCGCGCGCAACACCTCCGGCATCCTGATCGAGGAGTCGCACCTCGCCCGGGTGATCGATCCGGCGGGCGGTTCCTGGTACGTGGAGCGGCTGACCGACGAACTCGCCCACGCGGGCTGGGAGTTCTTCCAGCAGATCGAGCGGGCGGGCGGTCAGGCCGCCGCCCTGCGCTCCGGCCTGATCCGCGACCGGCTCGCCGACACCTGGTCCACGCGGAGCAAGAAGCTCGCCACGCGGCGCGAACCGGTCACCGGTGTCAGCGAGTTCCCGCAGCTGGCCGAGAAGCCCGTGATCCGTGAGCCGGTGCCCGCGCCGCCGTCCGGAGGTCTGCCCCGGGTGCGCCGGGATGAGGCCTTCGAGGCGCTGCGGGCGCGCTCCGACGCGCATCTCGCCGCGACCGGCGCCCGGCCCCGCGTGTATCTGGCCGCTCTGGGCCCCGCCGCCGCGCACACCGCCCGCCTCTCCTTCGCGGCCAACCTGTTCCAGGCGGGCGGCATCGAGCCCGTCACCGAGGGCCCGTTCGAGGAGAGCGGAGCCCGGGACGTGTGCCTGTGCTCCAGTGACACGGTGTACGAGGAGCGGGCCGAGGCCACCGCGCGGGACCTGCGCGCGGCGGGCGCCGGACACGTGTTCCTCGCCGGCCGCCCGGGATCGTATGCCGGGGTCGACACCTATGTCTTCGCCGGCTGTGACGCCGTGGCCGTGCTCTGCGCCACGCTCGACCGCATGGGAGTGTCCCGATGACCGCCCCCCGCATTCCCGACTTCTCCGCGATCGAGCTGGGGACCCCGGCGCCGGACACCGCTGCCGACGAGTGGCGCAGTGCGGTGAAGGGCGCCGCCGACGGCGACGACCTGCTGTGGGAGACGCCCGAGGGCATCCCGGTGAAGCCCCTGTACACGGGTCAGGACCTGGAGGGCGTCGACTTCCTGGGCACCTTCCCCGGCGTGGCGCCGTATCTGCGCGGCCCCTACCCGACGATGTACGTGAACCAGCCCTGGACGATCCGCCAGTACGCGGGCTTCTCGACGGCCGAGGAGTCGAACGCCTTCTACCGGCGCAACCTGGCGGCCGGCCAGAAGGGCCTCTCCGTCGCCTTCGACCTGCCCACGCACCGCGGGTACGACAGCGACCACCCGCGCGTCACCGGTGATGTCGGCATGGCGGGCGTGGCCATCGACTCGATCTACGACATGCGGCAGCTGTTCGACGGCATCCCGCTGGACAAGATGTCCGTGTCGATGACGATGAACGGCGCCGTGCTGCCGGTGCTCGCGCTCTACATCGTGGCGGCGGAGGAGCAGGGCGTACCGCCCGAGAAGCTGGCCGGGACCATCCAGAACGACATCCTCAAGGAGTTCATGGTCCGCAACACCTACATCTATCCGCCGAAGCCGTCGATGCGGATCATCTCCGACATCTTCGCGTACACCTCGCAGCGGATGCCCCGCTACAACTCGATCTCGATCTCCGGCTATCACATCCAAGAGGCGGGCGCGACAGCCGACTTGGAGCTGGCCTACACGCTGGCCGACGGGGTGGAGTACATCCGGGCGGGGCGGGAGGCGGGCCTGGACGTGGACGCGTTCGCGCCGCGGCTGTCGTTCTTCTGGGCCATCGGCATGAACTTCTTCATGGAGATCGCCAAGCTGCGCGCGGCCCGGCTGCTGTGGGCCAAGCTCGTCAAGCAGTTCGACCCGCAGAACGCCAAGTCCCTTTCCCTGCGCACCCATTCGCAGACGTCGGGCTGGTCGCTGACCGCGCAGGACGTGTTCAACAACGTCACGCGTACGTGCGTGGAGGCGATGGCCGCGACCCAGGGCCACACCCAGTCGCTGCACACCAACGCCCTCGACGAGGCGCTCGCGCTGCCCACCGACTTCTCCGCGCGCATCGCCCGCAACACCCAGCTGCTGCTCCAGCAGGAGTCGGGGACGACCCGTGTGATCGACCCGTGGGGCGGCAGCGCGTACGTCGAGAAGCTGACGCACGACCTCGCCCGCCGGGCCTGGCAGCACATCCAGGAGGTCGAGCAGGCCGGGGGGATGTCGCAGGCCATCGAAGCGGGCATCCCCAAGCTCCGGGTGGAGGAGGCCGCGGCCCGCACCCAGGCCCGTATCGACTCGGGGCGGCAGCCGGTCATCGGCGTCAACAAGTACCGGGTGGAGACCGACGAGCAGATCGACGTCCTCAAGGTCGACAACTCCTCCGTGCGGTCCCAGCAGATCGCCAAGCTGCGCAGGCTCCGCGCGGAGCGCGACGAGAGTGCCTGTCAGGACGCCCTCGCCGCCCTCACCCGGGCCGCGGGCGGCGAGGGCAACCTCCTCGAACTCGCCGTGGACGCGGCGCGCGCGAAGGCGACCGTCGGGGAGATCTCCGACGCGTTGGAGAAGGTGTACGGGCGTCACGCGGGGCAGATCCGTACGATCTCCGGCGTGTACCGCAACGAAGCAGGCGAGTCCCCGAGCGTGGACCGCACCCGCGTCCGCGTCGAGGAGTTCGCCGGGGCCGAGGGCCGCCGTCCGCGCATCCTGGTCGCCAAGATGGGCCAGGACGGGCACGACCGCGGGCAGAAGGTGATCGCGACCGCCTTCGCCGACCTGGGCTTCGACGTGGACGTCGGCCCGCTGTTCCAGACCCCGGGCGAGGTGGCACGCCAGGCCGTCGAGGCGGACGTGCACATCGTCGGGGTGTCGTCGCTGGCCGCCGGGCACCTCACCCTCGTACCGGCACTGCGCGAGGCGCTCGCCGAGGAGGGGCGCGCGGACATCATGATCGTGGTGGGTGGCGTCATCCCGCCGCAGGACGTGACCACGCTCCTGGAGATGGGCGCCGCCGCGGTGTTCCCGCCCGGCACGGTCATCCCGGACGCGGCCCACGACCTGGTGGAGCGCCTCGCGGCCGACCTCGGCCACCGTCCGGTCACCGACCTGTGAGCCGGTGACTCCATGGCCATCGACCTCGACACGTATGTCAAGGGTGTCCTCGACGGGAAGCGGGCGGTCATCGCCCGCGCGATCACGCTCGTCGAGTCCACCCGCCCCCAACACCGGGCGCTGGCCCAGGAGTTGCTGACCGAACTGCTGCCGCACAGCGGGCGGGCGCGGCGGATCGGCGTCAGCGGGGTGCCCGGAGTGGGCAAGTCGACGTTCATCGACGCGTTCGGCACGATGCTCACCGGCCTCGGGCACCGGGTGGCCGTGCTGGCCGTCGACCCGTCGTCCAGCAGGACCGGCGGGTCGATCCTCGGCGACAAGACCCGGATGGAGCGCCTCGCCGTCGACCCCGCGGCCTTCGTCCGCCCCTCCCCCACCGCGGGCACGCTCGGCGGGGTCGCCAAGGCGACGCGCGAGTCGATCGTCGTCATGGAGGCCGCCGGTTACGACGTGGTGCTCGTGGAGACCGTCGGCGTCGGCCAGTCCGAGACGGCCGTCGCGAACATGGTCGACTCCTTCCTGCTCCTGACCCTGGCGCGGACGGGCGACCAGTTGCAGGGCATCAAGAAGGGCGTCCTGGAACTGGCCGACGTGGTCAGCGTCAACAAGGCGGACGGCCCGCACGAACGCGACGCCAAGGCCGCCGCGCGTGAACTCGCGGGTGCGCTGCGCCTCATGCACGGCAGGGACGCCTTCTGGACGCCGCCCGTCCTCAGCTGCAGCGCCCGCGAGTCGATTGGCCTGGACGCCGTCTGGGAGCGGCTCGAACAGCACCGCACGCTGCTCGACTCCTCGGGCCGGCTCGCCGGGCGCCGCCGGGACCAGCAGGTCGACTGGACCTGGACCATGGTCCGGGACGAGCTGCTCGGCAGCCTGCACGCCGACCCGTCGGTCCGCTCCCTGGCGCCCGGTCTGGAACGGCAGGTCCGCGCCGGCGAACTCACCGCCACGCTGGCCGCCGAGCGCATTCTCGACGCCTTCAGGAGCCGATGAGCCGGGCGCCCGGTCCGTGTTAATCTCAACCGTTTGGGCGGTCCCAGTTCGTCGGTCAGTCACCTTGCCGGGCCTTCCTCGGTACGTTCCCCTTACGGAAGGCTCTTCATGAACGGCTCTTTCTCCGACCTGGGCCTGCCGGCCGAGGTGCTGCGCACCCTCACCGAGCACGGTATGCGCGAGCCCTTCCCGATCCAGGCGGCCACGCTGCCCGACGCCCTCGCCGGACGCGACGTGCTCGGGCGCGGCCGCACCGGATCGGGCAAGACCCTCGCCTTCGGCCTGCCGCTGCTCGTACGGACGGCCGGCCGGCGCGCGGAGCCGAAGCAGCCCCTCGCGCTGATCCTCGTACCGACCCGGGAGCTGGCGCAGCAGGTGAGCGAGGCGCTCGCGCCGTACGCGCAGGCGCTCGGGCTGCGGATGGCCACGGTCGTCGGCGGGATCTCGATCGGCCGGCAGATCGCCGCGCTGCGCGACGGTGCCGATGTCGTCGTCGCCACTCCCGGCCGGCTGCACGACCTCATCGAACGCAAGGCGTGCCGCCTGGGCCGGGTACGGATCACCGTTCTCGACGAGGCCGACCAGATGTGCGACATGGGCTTCCTGCCGCAGGTCACCGAGGCGCTCGACCAGGTACGGCCCGACGGTCAGCGCATGCTGTTCTCGGCCACCCTGGACCGCGACGTCGACCAGCTGGTGGGCCGCTACCTGCACTCCCCCGTCGTCCACGAAGCCGACCCGTCGACGAGCTCGGTCACGACGATGGACCACCATGTGCTGGTCGTCCACGGCCCCGACCGCTACGCCGTCGCCACCGAGATCGCCGCCCGGGACGGCCGCGTCCTGCTGTTCCTGGACACCAAGCACTCCGTCGACCTGCTCACCCGGCACCTGCGGGCCAACGGCGTGCACGCGGCGGCCCTGCACAGCGGCAAGTCGCAGCCACAGCGCTCCCGGACCCTCACGCAGTTCAAGGGCGGCCAGCTCACCGTCCTGGTGGCCACCAACGTCGCGGCTCGTGGCCTGCACATCGACGACCTCGATCTCGTGGTCAACGTCGACCCGCCCACCGATCCGAAGGACTATCTGCACCGCGCGGGCCGCACCGCCCGGGCCGGGGAGTCCGGCAGGGTCGTCACGCTGGTGCTGTCGGGGCAACGCCGTGAACTGACCACGGTCATGGCCGACGCCGGCATCGAGCCGACGGTCACGAAGGTGCGCTCGGGCGAGGCGGAGCTGAGCCGTCTCACCGGCGCCAAGGCGCCCTCGGGCGGCCCGCTCGACGGGCCCGCCACACCTCCGGCCAAGAACACCAACACGCCGTTCCGCGGCCTGGGCACCACCAAGGACACGTCGCGCGGCAAGTCCCGCAAGTCCGGCGAGGCCCGCAAGCTCGCCGAGGCGCGCAAGGCGGCACAGGTGCGGCGCGGGCGCTGAGGACGGGGTCCGGTCGGCGGAACCGCGCCCAGGACGGTTACCGCTTATGCTGCAGATAGATGCTTTTGCCCTAATTCTCCGGTATGCGAGGAGCAGGCATGGCCAGCGAACCCAACGTCCGGGCCGAGGTGGGCAGCACGGTCACGCTGCGCTTCGCCGACGGCACCGAACAGGCCCTGCACATCGGCGAGTCGGCGAACGCGGACGACGCGACACTCATCACCCACGACAGTCCGCTCGGCAGCGCGCTGCTGGGCCGGTCCGCCGGCGACACGGTGCGCTACCGGACGCCGGCCGGGCAGACGACGGCAGAGGTGCTGTCGCTGGGTGACGCGTCCTGAGAGCCTGAAGAATCCGGCTCAGCTGTCCAGGCGGCGCCCGCTCAGCCAGGCGACCATCTCGGGGTCGCGGTGGTCGAAGAAGAGTGACGAGCCGGCGTCCAGGGTGGCGATGGACGCCATCTCGTCGTCGGTGAGTTCGAAGTCGAAGACATCGAGGTTCTCGGCCATGCGCTCGGGGCGGACCGACTTGGGGATCGCCACGACGTCGCGCTGCGTCAGCCAGCGCAGAGTGACCTGCGCGACGGATTTCCCGTGCGCGGCGCCGATCTCCCGCAACAGGGGGTTGGTGAACAGGTCGTTCCTGCCCTCCGCGAAGCCGCCCCAGGACTGGATCCGTACGCCGTGCTCGCGCATGAGCTCCTGGTCGCCGGTCCGCTGGAAGAACGGGTGCGTCTCGATCTGGTTGACCGCGGGCGTGACCTCGTTGTTGAGGACCAGGTCGACGAGCCGGTCGGGATGGAAGTTGGCGACGCCGATCGCCTTCACGCGGCCCGCGCGGTACAGGTCCTGCATCGCGCGCCACTGGCCGTACACGTCGCCGAGGGGCTGGTGCATCAGGTACAGGTCGAGGTGGTCGAGACCGAGCTTGTTCAGGGAGGTCTCGAAGGCGCGCTCGGTGTTGCGCTCGGCGGGCGCGTCCTGGATCCACAGCTTGGTGGTGACGAACAGTTCCTCGCGCGGGACGCCGCTGTTCCTGATGGCGCGGCCGACGGCTTCCTCGTTCTGGTAGGAGGCCGCCGTGTCGAGCAGGCGGTACCCGGCCGCAAGGGCCTCGGTGACGGCCCGCTCGGTCTGCTCGGCCGGGATCTGGTAGACGCCGAAGCCGAGGATCGGCATCTCGACGCCGTTGTTCAGGGTGACGTTCCGCATGAGTCTTCCTTGTTGCCGAGGTGGGGGGGGTGTGCGACATCCACCGTCGCGCTTTCCGGCCCCCTGCGGCAGGGCGGGCTCTTCGGGGGTAACGACAGGGCCCCCCACTCCGCCGCCGCGCAGGTCAGTGCGGTGTGACACTGAATCCATGGCATCCGAGCGCAGCACCAGCACGGGCGGAGGCGGCGGCATGGAGCTGGGCCGGTTCCTGCGGGCCCGGCGCACCCAGACCGCCCCGGAACAGGTCGGCCTCACTGTCGGCACCGGACTGCGCCGCACCCCCGGGCTGCGCCGCGAGGAACTGGCCACCCTGGCCGGCATCAGCATCGACTACTACGTGCGGCTGGAGCGCGGCAAGGAGACCCGCCCCAGCCCCTCGGTCCTCGACGCCCTCGCCCGCGCCCTGCACCTGGACGACCAGGAACATCAGCATCTGCGGGAGCTGGCCGCCCGCGCCGCCCGGTACGCGCCCGAACCGCCGCCCGCGCCGGGCCGCACGGTGCGCCCGCACCTGAAGCTCCTCCTGGAGTCGATGCGGCCGGAGCCCGCCTACATCGTCAGCCGCAGCATGGACGTCCTCGCGTGGAACCCGAGCGGCCTCGCGCTGTACGCGGGGATGGACGACTGGCCCGTCAAACAGCGCAACCTGGCCCGGTACCTCTTCCTCCACCCGGCCGCCCGCGAACTGTTCCCCGACTGGGAGAACCTGGTCCGCGCCTGCGTCTCCCGGCTGCGCGCCACCGCGGGGACCGCGCCCGACGCCCCCGACCTGGCCACCGTCGTCGGTGAACTGCTGCTCAAGAGCCCGGACTTCGCCAGGCTCTGGGAGCGCTACGACGTCACCGGCCGCAAGACCGCGCTCAAGACCTTCCGCCACCCCCACGTCGGCACGATCGGCCTCACCGCCCAGTCCATGGACGTGGAGGGCACCCCGGGCCAGCGCCTCGTCGTCTATGTCGCCGAGCCCGCGACCCCCGACCACGACGCGCTGCTCCTGCTGGACATGACCGCGCCGCAGCCGTCGCGGGCCCCCACGGAGAAACGCTGAGGGAGCCGTCCGTGACCCCTCTCGACGCGTACGGACGACTCCCGGTGGCTCAGCTCTGCCGCGTGGTGCCGGATCCCGCTCCGACCTGGGTTTCCTGGCCGGCCGCGGGCTCCTGTCCGGCCTTGTCGACCACCGCGTGAGCGAGCACGGCCGTGCTGGACATGAGGGTCCCGGCCTTGCCGTACTCGGTCTTCCTGACCAGGTAGCTGCGGGAGCCCAGGAAGGTGAGGTCGTCCTTGTCGAAGACCCACTCGGTGCGGGTGCCGAAGGACGTGTCGTCGCGGGAGATCCCGACGCCGCGCCGGCCGATGGCGTCCTCGGCGTCCGGAGCCTTGGCTACGCCCGGAATCTTCGCCGCAGCCCGGTAGAGCGCGGCACCCGTCTTGGGCGGCATCACTCCGCCGACGAGTGCGCCGATGGTCTCGAAGACCGCCTGGTCGCGCTCCTGCCCTTCGGATTCGGGCGTCTTGGCGTACAGGTACGCCAGCAGCTCGTCGGGGTCGGTGGGCAGGGACGCCAGCCAGTGGTAGGTGGGGCGGCTGAGTCCGGCGGGTGTGCCGTCGGTGTCGCCCAGCTGCGCGTTGGCGGCGGACATCTCGCCGTCGGTCCTGCTGACCCCGAGCTTGTGGAGCGGGCCCGGCTGCTGCGCGAGCCACGACTCGGTCTCCTGGAGGGGGCCGACGACCGCCTTGCCGCTGTTCAGCTCCGCCCCCGTGCCCTTCTCCCGGGTGTAGGCGAACTGATCGTCCCGCACCTGCAAAGCGTCACTCTTGCTCGCGGCCTCGGAGATCTGGTCCAGGAGCACCGTCTCGGGCCGCGTGGAGCCTGCGCCGTGCCGCTGGGTCGCCGTGGTGGCCGGAGCGTCGTCGCCCGTGGCGACGACGATGCCCGCGGTGAGGATGCCGCCGAGGGCGAGCGCCGTCACCGGCACCAGGAAGGCCGGGCGCAGCAGGCGCCGGGCGGGGCGGGGGCTGGAAGCGGCCTGGTCGTGGTCGATGCGCTGCATCAGTTGTTCCTTGTGACGGAGGTGCTGCTCGCGGGAGAGGCCGCCATGGGCCGGGGCCGGCAACAGCCGAGCGATCTCCGCGATGTCGAGGTCACGGTCCGCCTCGGCGTCCGCGGCCACCTGCTTGTCGGTCTCGTCGTTCATGCCGTTTCCTCCCTCACGGGCAGGGCCGCGATTGCGGCTTCACCAGTCATCTCTCCGCGAGCGGCGCGCGGTTCCGATTTCTTCTGCGCCTCGTCGGCGAACCTCGCGAGCTTCGCGCGGGCCCGCGACAGGCGGGAGCGCACGGTTCCGACGGGGATGCCGAGGGCGTCGGCGGTCTGCTGGTAGTCGAGGCCCGACCACACGCACAGCGTCAGTACTTCGCGCTCGTGGCGCCGCAGCCGGTCGAGCGCGCCGTGGACAGCGTCCAGCCGGCGCGCGTCGTCGATGCGTCCGACGACCTCGGGGGCGAAGTCCGCGACCACGGGCGGGTGCCGTTGGCGGGCCAGGAACGCCACGCGGCGGCGGAGTCCGCGGCGGGCGTTCTCCGCCTTGTGCGTGGCGATTCCCAGGAGCCAGGGGCGCAGGGAACCTCCCTCGGTGTGCAACCGTTCCCGTGCCCGCCAGGCGGTCAGGAACGTCTCCGACATGATGTCTTCGGCCGTCGCCCAGTCGCCGGTGAGCCAGAGCGCGTGCTGGTAGACGGAGCCGGCGCACGTCTCGTACAGCTCGGCGAACGCACCGCGTTCACCCGCGCGTACGCGCTCGCGCAGATCGTTTTCTGAGTCCCTCACGTCATTACCTCTCCGCCGCTCCGGCGGAGTTCCTGTGACCTGCGCCACGCCTGCCTCATGCGTACATCGGCGGCTTCGCCACAACGTACGTCACGAGTGCAGTGCCAAGAACGGCGCCAGGGCCAGCAGGAACGCGACCAACGCGAACGTGAGGCGCCGGGCGGGCAGCGCCCGGGCGATCCGCCAGCCGATCAGCACCCCGGCCAGTTCGGGGACCCCGACCAGCGCGGCCGGCCCCCACTCCACATCGCCGTGGGCGACGTACGCCACCGTGCCCACACTCGCGATCACGATGGACTGGGCCTGCGCGGCGGCCAGCGACGCGAGCACCGGGAGTCCGGCCACGACGAGCAGCGGCACGCTCAGCATGGGGCCCCCGAGGCCGAACAGGCCCGCCACGAACGCGACGACGACACCGATCACGACCGTACGGTTCAGGGGGAGACCGGCGCCGGGAAGGTCCGGCCGCGTCACCTCGGCCCCCGATGCCGCCGGGGTGCGGCGCTCTCGCACCCACACCAGGATCCCGGTGACCGCGACCGCGCACGCCAGCAGAGCCCCGAACCCCCGCCCCGCGACAAGGGTGTTGCACAGGACTCCCAGCGGCGTCCCGACCACGGCGACGCCGGCCAGTACCGCCGCGCAGCGCCGGGTGCCCGCCGCCCGCAGCTGCCCCGAGCGCGCGTACGCGGCCGTGCCCAGCAGGCCTGTGGCGACGTGGGTGACGATCGCGGTGCCCGCGACCCCGGACGGGGTCAGGCCGGTGAACAGGAAGAGGCCGATGGTCGGCAGCACTCCCCCGGGCCCCAGGGCGGTGATGCCGATCCCGCCGAGCAGTCCCGCCACTGCCAGCAGGACGAGGTGCGTCGTGTCCAGGCGCATCTCACTCGCCCGCCCTCTGCGGCCGGGCCCTCGGCAGCACGGTGCACAGGGCGAAACGGTCCGCGCGCACCCGCAGCGACTCGACGTCGACCGGGCGGCCGCCCGGCAGGCGCGTCAGCCGGTCGATGGTGAACAGCGCGGCGCCGTCCGCCACGTCCAGCAGCCGTGCGGTGTCCGGTTCGGCGGTGACGGCGTGCACGGTGACCTCGGCGCTGCCGAGCCGGCTGCCGCTGGTCTCCTCGATGAGCGCGAACAGGTCGCGGCCCGTCAGGCAGTGATCGAGCAGGGGCCGTCCGATGTCGGGCGCGAGCCAGGTCGAGTCGAGCGAGAGCGGGCTGCCGTCGAGGAATCTCAGCCGCTCGATGTAGACGGCCTCGCAGCCCTCGGCGAGGCCGAGCCGTTCGGTGATCGCCGGCGGGGCGTGGGGGACGACACGGGCCTCGCGCACCTCGTTGGTGACGGTGCCGTACGGGGTCAACTCCTCGGCGAGGCCGACGAGACGGTCGAGGCCGTGGCCGCACTTACGAGCCGTCACCTGGGTGCCGATGCCGCGCCGCCGGGTCAGCAGACCTTCGTCGCGCAACAGGTTCAGTGCCTCGCGGACGACGTTCCGGGAGGCCCCCAGTGACCGGCCGAGGACGCGTTCGTCCGGCAGCGTCCCGCGCTCACCACGGCCGAGGTTCCGGGAGTACTCGCCGTCGACGATGCGCTGCCGCAGCACGTCGGCCGCGCGGCGGGCCCGGGACGCCCGCCCGGCTCTCTCGTCGTACGCCATCGATCCGTTGCCGCCGTCCGCCATCGTCCGCCTCTCCCCAAGACGGCAGACCGTACGCGCTCTTGTGTTTCGCCGGGGTTACGCCACCCATCCCGACCTGCGCAAACGCCTGACCAGGGGTTCAGCGTCCGACGCGCGCGGCAACGCCGGTCACGTCCTGGTCGCGCGGTCGTAGGCGTGCACCGTCCGTTCGAGAAACGCGGCCACCGTGTCCCGCTCCTCCCGCGTCATGGACTCGGTGATCTCGGCGATGCCCGAGATCAGCGGCTCGACGTGCTCGAAGGCGGCTGTCTCCCAGTGCTCCGCGGGCGTGACGACCACCTTGCGCCGGTCGGTGGGGTGCCGCTCCCTGCTCACGTGGCCGCCGTCCGCGAGGCGGTCGATCACCAGCGTCATCGCCGCGGTCGACGTGCTGAGTTCGCGAGCGAGTTCGCTCGGCGTCGACGGTCCTACGTTGACGAGGTGATCCATCACCGCGAGCCCGGCGGGGTCGACGTGCAGCTGCCTGCCCAAGTACCGCTCGAACCGCTGCTGGCGGCGCGTCAGATGGCGCAGCCGGTCACGAATGACTTCCTCGGCGGGGGCCGCGGGCTCGGAGGACTGGTTGGCAGTCATGAGGCTGAAACTACTCCCGACATCGCTGAAGGCGTTGGCAACCAATCATGCGCGAGACCCGCGGGCCGCAGGCGGGCAGGGCCGGGTGTCACACGGTGACGTCCTGCTTCGCACCGTCGGGGCTCCCGGCCGAGCCGCCCGGGGCGAGGCCGTTCTGCTCGTCCTCGGGACGGCCCTTCTTCGGCAGCAGGAAGGTGATCGCGAGGAACGCCGCCAGCAGGCACGCCTGCACGATCAGCGCGTGGTGGAAGCCGGCGGTGAAGTCGCCGGTCCGGGCCTGCGCGAAGAACACCGAGCCGAAGACGGCCACCCCGATGGAGCCGCCGATGGACTGCACCGCGGACAGCACGCCGGAGGCGGAGCCGATCTCGTCGTCGTCGACGGCCGCGAGGATGAAGCTGAACAGCGCGGCGATCACCATGCCCGCGCCGACACCCGCCACCGTCACGCCCGGGGTGATGTCCCAGATCGAGAAGGACGCGGCGTCGAGGCCGTCGAGCTCGAACCAGAGCAGGGCCGCGCCGGCGAGCTGGACGAGCGGCCCGATCTGCAGCACCTTGCGGCCGATCCGGTCGGCGAGGACCGCGCCGCTGACGGCGCCGCCGATCGCCGTACCCACCGCGAGCGGCAGATTGCCCAGGCCCGCGTCTCCCGCGGTGAAGTGCCGGCCGATCTGCAGGTAGAGCGTGAGCACCAGCTGCGTTCCGATCAGCCCGCCGAAGAACAGGGCGATGCCGCCGAGCCCGACCGTGAACGCGGGCTTGCGCAGCAGCGCCGGGGTCACCAGCGGCTCCCGGCCGGCGGCGGCCGTACGGCGCTGACGCAGCGCGAACAGGGCGAACCCGGCAACCGACGCGGCCATGCACAGCCATGTCCACAGCGGCCAGCCGTCCTCCTGCCCCTGGTTCAGCGGCAGCACCAGCAGCGCGCAGGCCGCCGCGACCAGGGCGGCGCCCGGCACGTCGACGCTCACCGTGCGGTCGCCCGCCTTCCTCGGTACGAACATCGCGGCGATCACCAGGGCCGCGATACCGATGGGCAGGTTGACCAGGAACACCGAGCGCCAGCCGAGGCCGAAGAAGTCACCCTCGATGAGGAAGCCGCCGAGGACCGGGCCGACGATGCCGCCCAGCCCGAGAACGGGTCCGAAGATCGCGAACACCTTGGTGAGTTCGGGCCCGGAGAAGTTCTCCCGCAGCAGGCCGAGGCCCTGCGGCAGCAGCATCGCCCCGGCGGTGCCCTGCAGCAGCCGGAAGGCGATCAGCGACTCGATGTTCGGCGCCAGCGCGCACAGCAGCGAGCTCGTGGTGAAGGCCGTCAGGCCGATCAGGAACATCCGGCGCCGCCCGTAGCGGTCACCGAGTCTGCCGCCCAGCACCAGCCCGGCCCCCAGCGTGAGGGCATAGCCGCCGATCACCCACTGCAATCCGACGGGCCCGGCGCCCAGGGATGTCTCCAGTGCCGGCCCGGCGACGTTGACGATCGACGCGTCGAGGAGGTCCATGATCTCCGCGACGATCATCACCACCAGGATCAGCCAGCGCCACCGATACGGCTCGGCGGTTCGGTCGGCATCCATGTTACCTCTACTCATTGATTACCAATATCCTTAGCAATATCGAGAGTAACGTGGTCCCTGTCGATGTCAAACACACGACCACGGACGGCCTCACCTGCGGTCAACTGACGAGGGCCCGGGTCAGGGCCGCATCCCCAGCCCCCGCAGCAGCATCGGCAGCGAGGCGTGCAACTCGCGTTGCCAGTACGCCCAGCCGTGGGTTCCCGGGCCGTAGAAGTGGGTGGTCAGGTGGCGGGCTCCGAGGCGGTGCAGCCTGTCGGCCAGGGCTTGGTTCTGCCGGTTGAAGTCCGCTTCCAGGTCGCTGGTGGTACCCGGCGGGTCCAGGGGTCCTGTGGTGCCGTCACCGCACGAGAGGTGGACGGGGATCGACGTGAGGCGCCTGGCCAGGTGGTACGGGTCGTGGGCCGCCCAGACGGACCGCTGCGCGACGGGGTCGCCCCAGACCTTGAGGGGGTCGTCGCCCCGGCCGGCGAAGAAGCCCATGAGGCGCTTCCGCGACTCGTCGTTCAGGAGCGGGTGCACGGAACCGGAGAACGCCGCGGCCGCCTTGCCGGGATGCCGGGCCGCGTACATCAGTGCTCCCTGGCCGCCCATGGACAGGCCCGCCACCACGCGACGGCTGCCCGCTCCCCAGTCGCGTTCGAGGAGCCGGCGCAACTCCTGGGTGTGGAACGTCTCCCAGGCGGGGGCGCCGCCGCGGCCGTGGTTCCACCAGTCGCTGTACCAGCCGTTCCAGCTGGCCTCCGGCATGACCACGAGGACGTCGCGCAGGCTCGTGACGCCGGCGACATCGGTCATGTCCGTCCATGACGTGTAGTCGCCGCAGCAGCCGTGCAGCAGCCACAGGGTCGGCCGGCGCCGGTGGTGGTCCCGAGGGTTCCAGCCGTCGGGGGTGAGCAGGCGGACGTTCACCGTGCGGCCGCCGAGCGCTGATGAGCGTACGGACAGGTCCACCTGCCGGTCGGCGACCTGAGTGACTGCGACGACCTCGGCGCCCCGGGAGCCGGCGGCCACGGCCGGCGCGTGCGGCGCGAGGGTGAGCAGCAGCGCGGCCAGGACGAGCAGCAGGCATCTGACGCGGCGGTTCGAGGCGGCGGTCATCGCGGCTCCCGTCAGTGGGATCAGGTGGGGGCAGGCGGAATCAGGTGCGGTCGGGGGTGATCAACAGGGCGTCCCCCACCGGGCGTTCGCCGGTGGTGTCGGACGGGTCGTTGATGACGTGACCGTCGGCGACCATGGTGGTGGAGCCGCCGCCGTCGAGGTTGATCGCATCGCGCAGACCGAGTGCCTTCGCGACCGCGGCGCTCTCCGGGATGCTCAGCCCGAGCGCGCCGGTGCCGCGTCCGTCGGCGGTGACGAGCACGGTCCGCCCGGCGGCGTCCACGCCGGCCAGCGTGCGCGGATTGCGTTTGTGCACCCAGCCGTAATAGAAGCTCGGGTTGCCGGGTTGGACCATCCCGTCGGCGGCCGGGGTGATGTGCGCCCGCCCGTCACGGACCAGTTCGGGGCCGCCGTTGAGGATGCTGGTGTCGCGCGATGCCGCGACGGAACGCCCCTTCGCGTCCTTCAACCCGGCCTGCACACGCAGCTGTCGGCCCACCTCGGCGACGGCCGCGAGTCGGTTCACCTGCGTTCCGGTGGCCTGTACGGAGCTGCCGCCCTCCGGCAACGTGCCTCCGCGCGGGGAGCGCAGGTCGACCACGCGCCCGTGCCGGTCGAGCACCGCTTCCAGTCCGTCGCCCTGCGGGGTCCGCGTCCCGAACTCCGTTGTGAAGGCCACGAGTTCGTCGGAGTCGGTGCAGGTCGTGTCGTGCAGCGGCAGTGCGGTGGGGCTGTCGTCGGCGGTGCCGCCGCAGTTCCTGATCAGGCCCGGGACGCGGTCGACGCCGTCCAGCGGCAGTGTCCTGCCGGCGCCGGCCACGCGGCCCTGCCAGGTGAACCGGTCGATCCGGGTCCGCCGGGCGGAGTCCTGGACCACCAGGCCGGGGCGTCCGTCGACCGTCTCGCTCAGCAGCCGTCCGTCGTAGACACCCACTCCGGCCGGGTCCCCGGGGGCGCCGGCCTTCGGGTCGAGGACGAAGAAGCCGGCGTTGACCCCGGCCGCCGCGCCCGCGGCGGCCGCGAGGGCGCTGGTCGTCTCCCGGTTCTCCAGGTCGGGCCCGTACGACGCCTTGAGCGCGCCGCGGAACCGGTGCGGGTCGATGGTGAGCACGTCGATCCGCCACGGCCCGCGGTCGGTGCGGTTCCCGTCCCAGCCGGTGTAGGCGGCCGCGCCGGTGTACCCGGCCGCGCTCAGCCGGGCGCGTTCGGCGGTCGCCGCGGTGTCCGAGCCGAACCGGCCGACGCGGACCCGCCAGCCGAGCGAGCCCCCGGCGAAGTCCGCCACCGCGGGGGTCACGACGTCCTCGGCCCGTGCGTCGAAGCCGTCCGCGCGCAGGTCGGTGACGAGCGCGTCGGCGCTGGCCCGGTCCTTGAGCGCCGCCGGGGGCGCGTCGGGGTCCGGCGACGTGGCGCCGCCGGGGATGGACACCTCGACCGTCCACACCAGGGCGGGCGCCTCGGCGCCGCGCACGATCCGGGTGAGGGTGACCCCGGGCTGGAGCGTCCGCGTGGTGCGGGACTCGGTCAGGTCGGCGGCGCCCAGGGGCAGGCCCCGGTGCGCGTCCTGCCTCTGGTCCGAGGACGCCGGTGCCGTGCCGGCTCCCAGTACGGCGAGGACGGACAGCGTCACGCCCACGCCGAACAGTCTGCTGTTCACGAACCCCCCACGGGACACCACTTGCCGGAAGACAGCCCCGCAACGGTGCGTGTGGTCGAGACCACCAGTCAAGGCATGTACACGTAATTCATCCGGCCGCCGCACGTCCGTTCGCCGGCCGTCCCCCGCCTAGGCGCCCGGCGCCGCCGTGCTCTTGCGTACGACCAGGCTCGTCGCCAGTTCGAGCCGTGTCGTCACCGGTTCGCGCATCCGCAGCCGCATGAGCATCTGCACCGCCTCCTCGGCCATCTGCCGCAACGGCTGGTGCACCGTCGTGAGGGCGGGGCTCGACCACTGGGCCAGGGGCACGTCGTCGTAGCCGACCACGGACAGGTCCTCCGGCACGCGCAGGCCGCGCAGGCGGGCCGCCTCCAAGGCGCCGAGCGCCTGCAGGTCGCTGCCCGCGAAGATCGCGGTCGGCGGGTCGGGCAGATCGAGCAGTTCCACCGCGCGCTCGCGGCCGCCCTCGACGTGGAAGTCGCCGTAGCGCACGAGTTCGGGGTCGGCCGGGACTCCGGCCATGCTCAGCGCCGAGCGGTAGCCGTCGAGGCGGGCCAGCGAGCAGAGCATGTCGCCGGGGCCCGTGATGATGCCGATCCGCCGGTGCCCGAGTTCGACGAGGTGCCGGGTGGCGACCAGGCCGCCGTTCCAGTTGGCCGAGCCGACCGAGGGCACGTCGGGGTCGGGGTCCCCGGCCGGGTCGATGATGACGAACGGGATGGAGCGCGACCGCAGCCGCTGCTTGACCTCGGTCGGCAGCGCCGAGAAGACCAGGACCACTCCGCGCGGCCTGCGCTGGAGCACGCCCTCGATCCACTCGGGGCCCGGCGCCTGGCGCGTACCGCTCTCGGTCAGCACCACGCTGGCCTGGTGGGCCTTGGCGACCTTCTCCACGCCGCGGATCAGCTCCAGCGCCCAGACGCTCTCCAGCTCGTGGAAGACCAGCTCGATGAGGGGCGCCTCGCGGGCGGCCCGGGTGGTGCGCCGGTAGGCGTGCTCCTCCAGGAGGCGCTCCACCCTGACCCGCGTCTGCCCCGCGACATCCTGTCGCCCGTTGAGCACTTTCGAAACTGTCGAAATGGAGACCCCCGCCTCCTGGGCCACCTGAGCCAGGGTGATGCGGCCCAACTCCTCGTCATCTCGCATGTCGAGGAGCATAAGGCACCGCCAACCGCCCCCGCCTCGTAACGCTTTGGTAACTCGGTGACGCGGGGTTGACCCCTCCATGGCAGCCACCTAGCGTCCCGACGTGTGAACTTTCGGTACTTGGGCCGAAAGAGTTTCGAGAGGCGAAACCATGACACTACGCGCACGGATGCCGAGATCTGTCGCCGCCGGCGGTGCGGCGCTCGCCCTGTTGCTCACCCTGGCCGGGTGCGGTGGCTCCGACTCGGTCGGCGGAAGCGACGGGAAGATTCACGTCCTGGTATACGGCGACTCGGCGAACAAGGTCGAGAAGCAGCTGATCGCCGACTTCAACAAGAAGTCGAAGGTGAAGGCGGTCCTGGACACGATTCCGGGCGCCGACTACCAGGCCAAGTTGCAGACGATCATCAGCAGCAAGCAGGCCCCGGACATCTTCTACAACTGGGGCGGCGGCAGCATCAAGCCGTTCGTCGACGCGGGCCTGCTGCTCCCCCTGGACGACTTCATCGCCAAGGACCCGGGGCTGAAGTCGAAGTTCCTGCCCTCCGTGTTCAACAGCGCCATGGTCGACGGCAAGCCGTACGGCATCCCGATGCGCGGCACCCAGCCGGTGCTGCTCTTCCACAACAAGAACGTCCTCGACAAGGCGGGCGTCACACCGCCCACGACGTGGAACGAACTGCTGACCGCCGTCAAGGCGCTCAAGGGCGAGGGCGTCACGCCGATCGCGCTCGGCGGCGGCGACCGGTGGCCGACCCTCATGTGGTTCGAGTACCTCTACGACCGTGTCGCCGGCCCCGACCTGTTCCAGAAGGCGGTCAAGGGCGACAAGACGGCCTGGGAGAGCGCCGACAGCAAGAAGGCGCTCGGCATGATCAAGGAACTGGTCGACGCCGGGGCGTTCGGCTCCAACTACGACTCCGTGAAGTTCACCGACCAGGGCTCGCCGACCCTGCTCGCCACCGGCAAGGCCGGATTCGAGCTGATGGGTTCCTGGGAGTACTCGACGCAGCAGGAGGCCCACCCCGCCTTCGCGAAGAAGGACTTCGGATACACCTCCTTCCCGACGGTCGCCGGCGGCAAGGGTGAACCCGGCGACCTCGTCGGCAACACCAACAACTTCTACTCCGTCCTGAAGAAGACGAAGTACCCCGACGCCGTGGCGCAGTTCCTGAAGATGCAGTACTCGGACGAGTTCGTGAAGGCGCATCTCGGCATCGGCAACCTGCCCACCACGACGAACACGGCCGATCACCTGGACGAGGCCGCGAGCCCCGACTACGCGAAGTTCCAGTACGACCTGGTGAAGAAGGCCCCCTCCTTCCAGCTGTCGTGGGACCAGGCCTACCCGCAGTCGGCGTCGACCTCGATGTACCAGGCCATCCAGCAGTTCTTCAACGGCCAGCTCGACGAGGACGGCTTCGTCAAGGCGATGCAGGCCCTGCCCACGTCATGACCGACACGCACATACGCGCCTCCGCGGCCGGGGTGGGCCGGCCCGGCGTCGGCTGGGCGGTCCCCGCCGCGGTGTTCTTCGGCCTCTTCGCCCTCGTCCCGCTGGTCCTCGTCGCCGTCCTGTCGTTCGCCAGCTGGAACGGTCTGACCGACCCGGAGTTCGTCGGGCTCGACAACTGGCGCAAGCTCTTCGCCGATCCCGTGATGCTCCAAAGCCTGTGGCTGAGCCTCCTGTTGACCGTGCTCGGTGTGGCCGTACAGACGCCGCTCAGTCTGCTCCTCGGGGTCTGGGCCGCAGGGCACCAGCGCAACCGGGCCGTCCTTTCCGCGATCTACTTCGTGCCGCTGCTGCTGTCCGCGGCCGCCGTGTCCGTCCTGTGGCGCGCCGTCCTCGACCCGAACTTCGGGGTGCCGGCGCAGGCCACGTGGCTGTTCGGCGACGGCAACCTCTTCGGGCACCAGACCACCGCCATCGGCGTCCTCGTGTTCGTGAGCACCTGGCAGTTCACGCCGCTGCACACACTGATCTACCAGGGCGCCGCCCGCGCCGTGCCCCCGGTCCTCTACCAGGCGGCGCAGATCGACGGCGCGGGCACGGTGCGCCAGTTCTTCCACATCACCCTGCCGCAGCTGCGCAACAGCATCATCACCTCGGGAATCCTGATGGTGGTCGGCGGCCTGACCACGTTCGACACGGTGCTGATCCTCACCCAGGGCGGACCCGGCACGGACACCACGATCAGCGCGTACTACATGTACCAAAAGGCGTTCAAGAGCTTCGACTACGGTTCGGCCTCCGCGGTCGGCCTCCTCCTGGTTCTCGTCGCCACGGTCGTCTCGCTCGTCATGGTGCGGCTGTCCGGCTACGACAAGATGCGCAGCCAGCTGGAGGGCCTGTGACGGCTACCAAGACTGTGACCGGCACCAAGACCGGGGCAGCCCGCCGGGAGCGCCCCAACTACCTCGCCGGATTCGGCTCGTTGATCTGGCTGTTCCTGGTCGGTCTGCCCCTGTACGTGATGCTGGTGGCCACGTTCCAGTCGCGTTCCGACTACGGCGACAGCGGACCGCTGTCCCTCCCGCACCACTTCACGCTCGACAACTACATCAGCAACTTCAACAGCGGCTTCGGGCAGTACTTCCTCAACACCCTGATCGTCACGGTCTGCGTGGTCGGGATCGTCCTGCTGCTCGTGCCGCCGCTCGGGTACGCCATCGTGCGGGGCCGCGGCCGGCTGACCGGAGGGGTGTTCCGGCTGTTCCTGCTGGGCCTCGCGATCCCCGCGCAGGCCGTCATCGTGCCGATGTTCTACGTGATCAGCGAGGCCGGCCTCTACGACAACCTCATCGGCGTCATCCTGCCGACGGCCGCCTTCGCGATGCCCGTGTGCACCCTCATCCTGACCGGGGCCATGCGGGACATCACGCCCGAGCTGTACGAGGCGATGACGATGGACGGCGCGTCACCGTGGCGGATCTTCTTCCGTCTGGTGCTGCCGCTGTCCCGCAGTGGCCTTTCGACCATCACCGTGTACTCCGCGCTTCAAGCGTGGAACGGCTTCCTCTTCCCGCTGGTCCTCACGCAGTCCGCGGAATCCAAGGTCATCACCATGGGTCTCTACGACTTCCAGACCGAACACGGCGTCGACATCCCCGGCCTGCTCTCCGCGGTCGTGCTGTCCATGCTCCCCATCCTGATCGTCTACCTGTTCGCCCGTCGTGCCCTGGTGCAGGGGCTGATGGGAGTCGGAGGAAAGTGACCGACCACATGACCCGAGCGGACCGAGAACCCGACAGCTCCCCCGCCCCGCTGTGGCGCGATCCGGGCGCCGCCCCCGCGGACCGGGCCGACGCCCTGCTCGCCGAGATGACCCTGGAGGAGAAGATCGCCCAGCTCTTCGGAGTCTGGGTGGGGGCCTCGGCGGAGGGCGGCGACGTCGCCCCGTACCAGCACGACATGGAGGAGACCGTCGATCTCGACGAGCTTCTCCCGCAGGGGCTCGGCCAGTTGACCCGGCCCTTCGGGACCGCTCCCGTCGACCCGGCCCTCGGCGCCCTCTCACTGGCGCGGACGCAGCGGCGGATCGCCGCGGCGAACCGGTTCGGCATCCCCGCCCTCGCCCATGAGGAGTGCCTGGCCGGGTTCGCCGCCTGGGGCGCCACCGCCTACCCGGTGCCGCTGTCCTGGGGCGCCACCTTCGACCCCGATCTAATCCGTGAGATGGCCGCGGCCATCGGGCACGACATGCGCTCGGTCGGCATCCACCAGGGTCTCGCCCCGGTCCTCGACGTCGTGCGTGACGCACGCTGGGGCCGGGTCGAGGAGACGATCGGCGAGGACCCGTACCTCGTCGGCACCGTCGCCACCGCCTACGTACAGGGCCTGGAATCCGCCGGGATCGTCGCCACGCTCAAGCACTTCGCCGGGTACTCCGCGTCCCGGGCCGGCCGCAACCTCGCCCCCGTCTCCATGGGGGCGAGGGAGTTCGCCGACGTCATCCTGCAGCCGTTCGAGATGGCCGTGCGCGAGAGCGGCGTACGGTCCGTGATGCACGCCTACACGGACACCGACGGGATCCCGTCCGCCGCCGACGAACAGCTCCTGACCGGGCTGCTCCGCGACACCTGGGGCTTCGAAGGAACGGTCGTCGCCGACTACTTCGGCATCGCGTTCCTCCAGACCCTGCACGGGGTGGCCGGTTCACTGGGGGAGGCCGCGGGCGCCGCGCTCGCGGCCGGCGTCGACGTGGAACTGCCGACGGTGAAGGCCTTCGGCGAACCCCTGCGCAAGGCGATCGCCGACGGGCTCGTGCCGGAGCACCTGGTGGACCGCGCGGCCCGCCGGGTCCTCACCCAGAAAGCCGAGTCCGGCCTGCTGGACCCGGACTGGGACCCGGCCCCCGCCGTCCTGACGGGCATCGACGCCGAGCACGCCCGGGGCACGGTCGACCTGGACACCACGGGCAACCGCGACCTCGCCCGCCGCGTCGCAGAAGAGTCCGTGGTCCTCCTGACCAACGACGGCACGCTTCCCCTCGCCCCGGAACCGGCGGCCCGCGTCGCCGTGATCGGCCCTCTCGCCGAGACGCCGACGGCCGTTCTGGGCTGCTACTCGTTCCCGGTACACGTCGGCAGTCGTACGCCCGAGACGCCGCTCGGCATCGAACTGCCCACGCTGCGCGAGGCGTTGGCGGCGGAATTCTCCGACAGCGAGATCGTCACGGCGCGCGGACTCGACGCGGTGGACGCGCCGCGCGGCGACGGTTTCGCGGCCGCCGTCGAGCTGGCCCGGGGCGCCGATGTGGTCGTCGCCGCGCTCGGCGACCGGGCCGGCCTGTTCGGACGCGGCACCAGCGGAGAGGGCTGCGACGTCGCCTCGCTCGCCCTGCCCGGAGCCCAGCAGGAACTGCTCGACGCGCTTCTCGACACCGGCACGCCCGTCGTCGTGACGCTGCTCGCCGGCCGCCCCTACGTCCTGGGGCGGGCGACGGACGAGGCCGCCGCCGTCGTGCAGACCTTCTTCCCCGGCGAAGAGGGCACCCGCGCGCTGGCCGGGATCCTCAGCGGCCGCGTACACCCCTCCGGCCGGCTGCCGATCGGGGTACCCCGGCAGACCGGGGCGCAGCCCGCGACCTACCTCGCGGCCCGCCTCGGACAGGCCTCCGAGGTGTCGAACCTCGATCCGGGTCCGGCCTTCGCCTTCGGCCACGGACTGGCGTACACCACATTCGAGTGGAGCGATCTGGAGGTGTCCGGCGGCCAAATAGCCTCCACCGACGGCGAGTTCGAGGTCGCCTGCACGGTCCGCAACACCGGGGCGCGGCCCGGCACCGAAGTCGTACAGCTCTATCTGCACGACCCGGTCGCCTCGGTCGTGCAGCCCGTCCAGCGCCTCATCGGCTACGCGCGCCCGGCCGAACTGGCGCCGGGCGAGGCGGTACGGATACGGGCCCGGGTGCCGGCCGACCTGGCCGCGTTCACCGGGCGGGCGGGCCGACGCGTGGTGGAACCCGGGGAGCTGGAACTGCGCCTGGCCTCGTCGAGCAGCCGCACGCGGCTGACCGCGCATCTCACGCTCACCGGGGCCGTCCGGGAAGTCGACCACAGTCGTCACCTGCACGCCCGGCTGACGACGGAGGCGGTTGCGCCGAGCGCTTGAGCGGTTTCGTGTACCTACACGCCCGTGTGCCCGGCTGCCCGAAGAGGGGCCGGGCACACGGCCTCTCGGCTCGAAACACTTTCGACCGAACGTCTCCCCGTGGCGGAACGGCACCTCGAAGCAGCGTGGCGTGGCCTGCCGGATGAGTCGTGACCGATGGCCGCGCGAGCCTCAAAATGCCTCTTGACAGGCGTTGAGGGCGCTTGAGATCGAAAATCGATGCGCGCCACCGACACTGAAAAGCTTTCGCTCTCAATGTCGAAACCGTTGACACTTTGACGCGCTCACGCCAATCTCATCCGCACCACCCACCCCACGAACGCCAGGAGGATGCGTGCACCAGGACGACACCCCCACCCGGATCAGCCGCAGGAGCGCCCTCACCGGCGCCGGCGCCTTCGCGCTGGCCACGGCGTCCGGACTGCTCCTGCCCGGCTCGGCACACGCGGACACGACGATCACCACGAACCAGACCGGGACCAACAACGGCTACTACTACTCGTTCTGGACCGACGGCGGCGGCTCCGTCTCCATGACGCTGGGCTCCGGCGGCAAATACGGCGCCAACTGGACCAACTGCGGCAACTTCGTCTGCGGCAAGGGCTGGAGCAACGGCAGCCGCCGCACGGTCAACTACTCCGGCAGCTTCAACCCGTCCGGCAACGGCTACCTGGCCCTGTACGGATGGACCTCGAACCCGCTCGTCGAGTACTACATCGTCGACAACTGGGGCACCTACCGGCCCACCGGCACGTACAAGGGGACGGTGACCAGCGACGGCGGCACGTACGACATCTACCAGACGACGCGGTACAACGCCCCGTCGGTGGAAGGCACCAAGACCTTCAACCAGTACTGGAGCGTGCGCCAGTCCAGGAGAACGGGCGGCACCATCACCACCGGCAACCACTTCGACGCGTGGGGCCGGGCCGGCATGCCCATGGGCAGCTTCAGCTACTACATGATCCTGGCGACCGAGGGCTACCAGAGCAGCGGCAGCTCCAGCCTCACGGTGAGCTGAGCTCCGCACGCGCCACATTCCGGCGGCACGGGAGAACCGCACCGTCTCCTGTGCCGCCTCTTCCAGCGCCCCGGCCGGCCGGGCGACGAGAACCGCCGGGCCGGGACGGTGCAGCAATAACATGTATCGCCGCGGGTGGCAGCAGATCTAGCCTGTCGGACATGCATCAGCACCGCAGGCGCGACCGGCAACCAGTTCGCCGTGCGGGGCGGGCGCGAGTCCGGCAGCAGGCTCCGGCGGTGGCGGTGGCGGTGGCGGTCGAGGGTGCCGATGTCGTGCTTGTCGGCTACTTCTCCGGTAAGCAGAAGGACTTCGCCGCGTTGATGGATACGGCGGCTCAGGAGATGACAGCGCGTGGTGCAACGGTCGTTGGTCGCGTCGTGCAACGGCGTGGTGTCTCGGCCGGCGGGGCCCAGAAGATGGCGCTGCCCTATTCCTCGCGGACCCCCCTGAGCTACGGAAAACTTCGTGAAACAGCCGCGCTCTGTGAGCAGACCCAGGCCGACTCGGCGGTCTTCCTGGCCTCCCTGACGAAGCGCCAGCGGCACGTCCTGACAGGGATCCTCGGCTGCCCCGCGATGAGCCTCGCCGTTGCCCCGACAGCGGATTGAACGCGTTCCAGCGGCGGCGCTTCGGCTTCTCGATCGCCATCACCACGACGCTGACGGCCATGATGACGAGCGCCACGAGCAACCGGCCGGTGGGCCAGCCGATGAACAACGCCACGACGCACGGGACAACAGCCACCAAGAAACCGATATGGGCCCAGAACCTGGGCATCACAAGCCGATTTCACCGGCAGCTACACAACTTCGACGAAGTTCCAGGGCGCCTACCTGAGAGGCGCCCGATTCAGCGTGGACCAAGTGCCCCTGGACGGAGCCGAGTTCAAGGACGCCGGGATCGACAGGACCGCCCGCACCAGGAATCCCCCCGGAAGAGACGGCTGAAGACAAGGCGTCATCCCACGTCGGGCAAGTGCCCGGTCCCGGGCGGCAGCGGTGGCGGTTCCTCGTGCTGCCGTTCCGCCTTCCGCGCGTTCTCCTGCCGCAGCGTCGTCAACCACGGCCACAAGTCCGGCAGCGCCTGTCCAGGACAGGCCAGTTCGTGCAAGATGCGGCACCTCTGGAACGGATCCGGCGGGCACACGCCGTACAGCGCCACCCTGCCGTCGGACAGTTCGATCCACCGGTGATCCGCCGGAACCGTGTGGGCGAGGAGCAGCATGTCCGGTTCCAACAGCACCGGTTCATGCTCCAACGTCTGCACCTGCTCCTGTGGCAACCCGCAAGCCGGGCACGGCAATTGGGCACTGCCCAGCCTGCGGACCTTCTCGTTGAAATCCCCCATAGCAGAAGCGTGCGAGCTGCACGCAGCCAACACACGACCCACATCGGACGGGAGGGACGAGGCTCGGGCGATGCCACGGGACAGACGAGTCGACACGTGCACCGTCACACCACTCACGCCCCACAAGCAGTGGCTGAACACGCCCTCTGGACACCAACGCCCCCGGCCCCATACAGGGGCGCCTCCCACACCTGTGGTCAGCACATGACGTGCCGCCCGTACGTCACCACAGGCTCACCGCACGGCCGGCCGATCACAGAAGACCTCGCGACGACGCAAAACCGGTCTCAGACCAGGGACTTGCCGGTCGGGACGACGACTCCGTAGAGGTCGGCGATGGTGGCGAGCGCGCCGTGGTGGATCTGGTCCGCGGACAGCTCGGCACCCACGGAGCGCAGGGGCCGCGTGGCGGCGGCGTCGGCGACGACCGTGGGCCGGTTACCGCGCAGGAACGCGCCCTGCGTGGTGAACAGCACGCACATGTGCGTCATGAACCCGGCGACGATCACGGTCTCGTGCCCGGCGGCGTCGACGTGGTCGCCCAGGTCGGTGCCGACGAACGCGTCCGGGGCCTGCTTGACGACGACGGGCTCGCCGTCGACGGGGGCCACGCGCGGGTGGATCCGCCCGATCTCCTCGCGAATGTCGTACGGGCTGCCCTCGCCGCCGTCGTGGATGACGTGGACGACCTTGGCACCCGCCTCCCGGGCCCGGGCGAGGAGTTCGGCGGCGGCGTCGAGCGCGGCCTGCCAGCCCGTCAGCTCCAGGACGCCACGGGTGTACGTGTTCTGGTAGTCGACCAAAATCAGGGTCGAGTCGGCGAGCGACGCGGGCGTCTCGTCGAAGCCGTTGAGTGCGCGCAGAGTGGTCGTCGTAGCGTTCGTCGTGTCCATGGGAGTACCGCCTCGGGAGTCGGGCCGCTTTGCGCCGGCCGGTTTCGCGGGTCACCGCCGGGTGACCTCGTCCGAAACGCTATGTCCGGCCCACCAGTGTCGGCAATGTCGTCTAACCTGCAGATCCGGACATCGCCTGGGGGGCAATCCTGTGAGCAGCAGCATGGTGAAACGGCTTGTCGTGATCGTTCTCTTCGAGGGCGTCGATCTGCTCGACGTCACGGGGCCGCCGGAGGTCTTCGCGCTGGTGCGGCGCGAGACCGGCGAAGCGGCGGGTTACGACGTCGTGCTGGCCGCCGAGACGATGGACCCGGTCACCACGTCCGCCGGGGTGCGCCTGCTGCCCGACACCACCTTCGCCGAGCTCGCCGGTCGCGCCGTCGACACGCTCCTGGTGCCGGGCTCC
The DNA here is from genome assembly GCF_040655895.1 of Streptomyces sp. NPDC050264. Lineage (NCBI taxonomy): Bacteria > Bacillati > Actinomycetota > Actinomycetes > Kitasatosporales > Streptomycetaceae > Streptomyces > Streptomyces sp. NPDC050264. The sequence continues at coordinate 325,258 of NZ_JBFAKV010000006.1, read as the reverse complement.
GTCGAGGTGGACGACGAGCGTCGGGTGCGGGCCGTCGCCGACCCCGCCGTGGTCGACCGGGTGCGGGCGCTCGCCGCGCGGTCCCGGCGCGTCACGTCCGTGTGTGTGGGCGCGCACGTCCTCGCCGCCGCCGGGCTGCTGGACGGCAAGCGCGCCACCACGCACTGGTCGACCGCGCAGCAACTCGCCGCCGACCACCCGGAGATCGACGTCGACGCCGACCCGATCTTCATCCGCGAGGGCGACGTGTGGACCGGTGCGGGCATCAGCGCCTGTCTCGACCTCTCCCTCGCCCTGGTGGCCGAGGACCACGGCGAGGCGACGGCGCTGCGCGTCGCCCGGCAGTTGGTGATGTATCTGAAGCGGCCGAGCGGGCAGAGCCAGTTCAGCGTCCCTCTCGAACCGGCTTCCACGACGCGCCGCGTCGAGGACCTGCGCCTCTACGTCACGGCGCGACTCGGTGCCCCGCTCACGGTCACGGACCTCGCCGCGCAGGCCCATGTCAGTGAGCGGCAGCTCACCCGGATCTTCAAGGCCGAGCTGGGCACGACCCCCGCCGGGTACATCGAGTCCGCCCGCGTCGAACGGGCCCGCAATCAGCTCGAGTCCACCGACTCCACCCTCGAACGCATCGCGTCCGCCTGCGGTTTCGGTACGACCGACACGCTCGTCCGGGCGTTCCGCCGCAAGCTCGACACGACGCCGACGGAGTACCGGCGCCGCTTCCGTACCGTCACCGGCTGACCTCGTCCAGGCCGAGAGTACCCTGCGGCACACGACCAACTCCGTTTACTACAAGGGGCCTTCGCGCTCCTCCACGTACCGGGCCAGGTTTGTCAGCGCCATGCGGGTGCCCGTCTCATTGTCGGCGGCAGGCACTGCGTCGGGGACGCCCTCATGGACGAGGAGGACGTCGGTGCCGCCGTCGGCCGCGGAGAGCGTGGTGGTGATCGCCATGGTGCCGCGCAGAGCCGGCTCGTCGGTCTCGAACGCGAGCTCCTCGACGACCCGCTCGTCCGGTACGAGGTGGACGAACCTGCCGTGATACGTGTCGGTGCGCGCGGCGGACTTGCCGGGGGACATGGGTACGTCGTACGTGGGCGAGTCGTATGTGAGCGAGACGCGGAACCTGCCTCCCTCGCGCGCCTCGAACTCGTGGGCCCGGCCGCGCATCCCGGCCGGCACCCGCCACTCGGCGACCGCTTCGGCGTCCAGCAGCGCGCGGTAGACCGGCGCCGGGCGACGCGTTCACGTGATGGGACATCCGTGTCTCATACATGCCACCACGCTAGCGGCCCTCCGGACAGCGCGCCGGAGTCCGTCTCAGTAGCGTTCGGCAGCGCCCAGGTACTGCTCGGCGAACGCGGCCGCTGCGCGCGGCGAGGTGAACAGGCGGCGCAGCCGGGCGAGGGTCGTGCCCGAACGGAACGGGTCTCCCGTGGCCGCCCCGTGGTAGATCTCCGAGAGCCACTGCGAGAATTCCTGGTAGTCCCATACGCGGCGCAGGCACGTCTGCGCGTACCGTTCCAACCCGCCCTCGGCGCCGGGGAGTCGCCTGATGTGCGCGGCGAGTGCGTCGCCGAGGAGGAAGGCGTCGTGCAGGGCGAGGTTCATGCCCTTGGCGGCGATCGGGGCGACGAGGTGGGCGGCGTCTCCGGCCAGGAACAGCCGCCCGTGGCGCATCGGTTCGACGACGTAGTCGTGCATGTCCAGGACCCGCTTCTCGATGAGCGGGCCCTCCGTGAGCGGCGCGGCGCCGACCGCCGCGAGCCGCCGGCGCAGCTGCTCCCAGACGCGGTCGTCCGGCCAGTTGTCCGGGTCGTCGCCGGGCGGGCACTGGAGGTAGTAGCGGGTGACACCGGGGCCGCGGGGCATCTGTCCGGCGAATCCTTCGGGGTGTATGCCGAACAGCACGCAGTCCGCGGACGGCGGCGCCTCGGCGAGCAGCGCCAGCCAGCCGATGCCGTAGTCGTGCCGGGCCATGCGGACCCGGTCGGTGGGCAGCGCACCACGGCTCGCACCGCGCGCTCCGTCACATCCCGCTATGAACGCGCAGTGCAGCACCTGCCGTTGGCCGGATTCGGGGCAGGTGTACGAGACCGAGGGCCGGTCCGTGTCCACGTCGTGCAGTTCCACGTCGCGGACGGCGAACCGGATGTCACCGCCGCGTACATCGGCGTACTCGTGTACGAGATCGGTCACCAGCAGCGGCTGCGGATAGACGAAGTGGTGACTTCCCGTCAGTTCGTGGTAGGGGAAGCGGTGTTGTTCGCCGTCGAAACGGAACTCGCACGCGGTGTGCCGTTCGGCCCGTGCGAGCAGGTTGCCGGCGAGGCCCCGCTGTTCGAGGCCTTGCACCACCCGCCCCTCGATGACACCGGCCCGCGGCCTCCGTTCGATGAACTCGCGGGTCTCGCATTCCAGGACCACGCAGTCGATTCCCGCGGCCCGCAGGATGTTGCCCACGGTCAGTCCGGCAGGACCGGCGCCGACGATCACGACCGGAACGCTTCGCGGGGAAGGGAGTTGGGGGTGTTGGGGGGAGGTCACGCGGCCATTATGTCGACGCCCTTCACCGAGCCGACAGCGGGGCGCGGAGAGCTGTCAGAAGGGCTTCGGGGTCCGCTCGTAGCGGCTCACCCACGTGACGGGGCCTTCGTCCTCCCGCTGCCCGGGGGCGCCGCCCACCGCCACGTCGCCGCGGTGCACGAAACCCCGGTCCTCGTAGTAGGCACGCAGTCGCCCGTTGGACCGCACGCAGTCCAGCCGCAGCGCCTTCGCCCCGTGCTGCCGCCCGGTCCGCGCGGCCCAGTCGAGGATCACCGCGCCCAGGCCGGGGGCGCGGCGGCGCACCGCCATCCGGTGCACGTACACGGCGGGGCCGGCCGCGTCCGTCCACAGGAGGTCGGCCCGGTCCAGCGTGACGGTTCCGGCGATCTCTCCCGCGACAGTGACCAGCCAGGTCTCGCCCCGCGCCAGGCCGTCGGCGACCCACGCCGGCTCGAAGCGGTCCGGCCACTGGTCGATGCCCCGCGCCCGCAGCCACTCCGCCGCTTCGTCCAGCACGCCGAGTACGTCGTCCGTCTGCTCGGTGGTCGCACGCCGGAAGGCGACCGCGTCACCCCTCAGCCGTCCGACCCATGGGGCCCCTTCGCCCCTCATCCGTGCAGCCAGACGCGGAGCGGGCCGAGCGGCGCGAAACCCTGGCCCCGCGCGGCGGTCAGCGCGTCGCCGCGCTCGTAGCCGACGAGGGGCACGTCCGGGAACAGCGTGTGCGCCGCGTCCAGGACGACGGGCCAGGCCGCAGCGGGACCGCCGGTCTCCGCGAACACGTTCGAGATCCCGAGCACGCCATCGCTCGGGCTCGCCACGGCGCCGGCCACCACACGGCCGTCGGGATCCCGCCCGGCCAGCAGCAACACCTCTGGTTCCGCGAGGAGTCCGGGCTGGAAGAGGAACGCGTCGTCATCCTCTCCCGCGGCCCACGCGCGCGCCCAGGCCCGCAGCGCGGCCGGGTGCCGCATGACGTCCCAGGCCGCCTCGGGTTCCCGGGCGGGCGGTCCCGCGGGGCGGTGGATCCACTGGGCTTCGAACAGCGCCGTGAAGCCGTGCCGGGCAAGGTCGAGGTCGGCGAAGCTGTCCTTCACCGAGGCGCCGGGCGCGCTCGTGTCGATCCGGGCCGTCAGCGCCCCGGCGTCCTCGTGCGGTGTCAGGGTCACGGCGTCCGGATAGGAGGACGGCGTGCGTTGCGGCGCCGTCCACGCCCCGGGTCCGAAGTCGCCTTCCACTCCGTGCGAGCGGCTCATCGCGGCACACCAGCGGGCGTTGTTGAGCGCGGCGGCGCGGAGCAGGTCCGGCTTCGACATCGTCATGAGTGTCGATCATGACGCGGACAGGCACCGCTGCGCGACCCCTTTTTCGGGCGTCGCGGTCCTCACGGCGCATCGCCCTGCCAGGCGAACCGGCGCCCGTCGGCGCCCACGGGCCCGTACAGCGCGCGGCCGCCGGGGCCGAACGCGCCCAGTTCGGTCAGGAGCGCGATGACACCCTGTGCCTCCTCGGCCGGCCGGTCGGTGACATCCAGCAACAGCCCGTCCAGCGGACCGCCCACCAACTGCGCGTAGGCACGCCGGGGCCGCGGCCCCGCGTCCTCGTGGTCCGCGCCGTACACCCTTCCCCGCATGAACTCCTCCTCGTCCATGCCGTCCACCCTCGCACCCGCCACTGACAATCGGCCGCGCGAGCGGTGGTGCGGGGCCGCGCGGTCTCGTACGCACCAGTCCCCGGCGTTTCACGGCGGCCACGCGGGGAGCGCGCTCTACGTTGACCCGGTGCGCCACCGATTCCGTTTCCTCCTGTCCACGGCTCTTCTCACCACTGTGCTCGCGGCGGTGTCCGTCCTGCCCGCGGCCCCGGCCGGTGCCGCGGCCGGCCCGCCCCGGTTCACGTACCAGGTCCGCGGTGTCACGGCCGCCCAGCTGGGCCGTACGTGGCATCGCGGCTGCCCGGTGGGGCCGGGCCGGCTGCGCTCGATCAAGCTCGTCCACTGGGGGTTCGACGGCCGGGTGCACCGCGGCGAGATCGTCGTGCACGAGCGGGTGGTCCGCAACGTGGTGTACGTCTTCGGAAAGGCGTTCGCCGCACGGTTCCCGATCCGCAGGATGCGGACCCTGGCGGAGTACGGCGGCAGTGACACGGCCGCGATGGCCGACGACAACACCTCCGCGTTCAACTGCCGCGGAGTGACCGGGAACGCGGGCGTGGTCTCCCAGCACTCCTACGGTGACGCCGTCGACATCAACACCCTGGAGAACCCGTACGTGGACGTGAGCGGCCGGGTGCATCCGGCGGCCGGGGCCAAGTTCCTCGACCGGCGTCGACGCGCGCCGGGCATGCTGCACTCCGGGGATGCGGTCACCACGGCGATGCGTCACGTCGGCTGGGCGTGGGGAGCGCGCTGGGCGCACCCCGACTACCAGCACTTCTCCGCGAACGGGCGCTGAGTACTCCCGGCCCTCACGGCCGGTCGACGGTCTCCGGGCCCTCCAGTGGTGCCCGCTCCAGGAACGCCACCGCCTCGGGCACCCTGGCGCGCATCCGTGCCAGTCCCGCGGCGGTGAGTGTGCGGCACGCCGTGTCGCGTTCGGCGAGGACCTGCCGGGCGAGCCGGGCGGGGAAGTCGGCGGGGGTGAGGGCGGCGCCGGGCCCCGCCGACCAGGTCCGCAGCGGGGAGACCGCACCGGCGGCGTCGGCGCAGACGGCGAGGCGGCCCGACTCGACGTACCAGAGGACGATGCGTTCGCCCAGGGGGGCGGCCGGGGGTTCGACGCTCTGCCCGGCGCTCAGGTGCAGCGTGTCGAAGGCCTCGGCGAGGGCCGGGCGCAGCCGCTCGTCGGCGCGGCCGAACAGGTCGCAGACGGTCAGCGGGACCGGAGCGTCGGGGTCGAGCCCGAGCGCGGTGAGCAGGTCGTCCTCGCAGGTCTCCAGAGCCCGTCCGAGGTCGGGGAACTCGTCCGTGGTGCGGCTCATCGCCTGTCGTTCGTCGGGGTCGGCGAGCACCATCCGCGCGCCGCGCCCGCGCAGGTCGGCGCCGAGAGCCCGCAGCAGATCGGCGGCGACGGGTTCGACGCGGCCGACGCGTGTCAGGTCGAGCACGAACCAGCCGACGTCCGGGGCGAGTTCGTGGGCCACCCGCAGGGTCTGCTCGGCGGTCGCGAAGTCGAGGTCGCCCTGGAGCACGTGCACGCGGATCCGGTTCGGGTGTGCCTCCAGGGCCGCGCGCTGGGAGCGCGGGCGGTGCCGCAGGGAACGCAGCGGGGTGCCGTGCAGGGAGCGTGGGGGCAGCGGGCGGCGCTGCGGGTCGACGGCGCGCATCAGGTGCAGCCCGAACTGGTCGGACAGGAGGCGGCAGGCGGCGAGGCCGCGCACACTGTTGCCCTTTTCCTCCAGCGGCGGGCTGAAGACACCGATGCCGAACTGTCCGGGCAGGGCGACGCCGATCGCGCCGGACACGCCGCTCTTGGCGGGCATGCCGACCTTGAGCATCCACTGTCCCGACGCGTCATACATGCCGCAGGTCGCCATGACGGCGAGGACGTGCTGGGCGTGGCGCGGGGCGACGACGCGCCGGCCGGTGACCGGGTTGACGCCGCCGCCCGCCAGGGTCGCGTGCATGACGGCGAGGTCGTCGCAGGTGACCAGGGTGGAGCACTGCCGGAAGTAGACGCCGAGCTGCTCCTCCACGTCTCCGGTGAGCGAGCCCGCGTTGTGCATCAGGTAGGCGAGGGCGCGGTTGCGGTCGCCGGTCGCGCACTCGGAGGCGTACACCGCCTCGTCGACGTCGAGGGGCCGGCCGGCGAAGGCGGAGAGTCCGTCGAGGATGCGGGTGAAGCGGGCCTCGGGGGTGTCCCCGGCGACGAGGGAACTGGTCACGATGGCACCGGCGTTGACCATCGGGTTGGGCGGGCGTCCGGTGCCGGGCTCCAGGCGGATGGAGTTGAAGGCCTCGCCGCTGGGTTCGGCGCCGACCCGCGCCAGGACTTCTTCCAGGCCCCGGTCGGCGAGGGCCAGCGCGAACACGAACGGTTTGGAGACGGACTGCGCCGTGAACGGCACCGTGGTGTCGCCGCTGCCGTAGACCTGCCCGTCCAAGGCACACAGGCTCAGTCCGAACAGGCCGGGGTCGACGCGGCTCAGCTCGGGGATGTACGAGGCGGGCTCTCCGTCGTCGAGGTCGCGCAGCCGCACGCGAATCCGGTCGAGGAGGGCGGTGAGCGGATCGGCCGGGGCGCCCTGCTGCTTGTGTCGCACCCCGCCATCGAAACCCATCCGGGGTCGTGCTGCACCCGCTGACGGAATTCGCTTCGCCATGCCGGGTGCACCGGGCAGACTCGCGGCATGAGTGAGATCGAACAGAAGAAGGACCTGCTCCTGTATCTGCAGCAAGCCCGGGACGCGCTGCTGTGGAAGCTGGAGGGTCTCTCGGAGTACGACGTCCGCCGCCCGCTGACGCCGACCGGCACGAACCTGCTGGGCCTGGTCAAGCATGTGACGTTCGTGGAAGTGGGCTACCTCTGCGACACGTTCGGCAGGCCGCACGACGTGCCGTTGGGCGATCCGCACGAGGACGCGTACGCCACCCCCGACGAGTCGCGCGAACTGATCGTGGAACGCTACCGGCGGTCCTGGAGCCATACCGACGCCTCGGTCCATGTCCTCCCCCTCGACACCGTCGGCGCGGTGCCGTGGTGGCCGAAGGAGCGCAATGAAGTGACACTCCACCACGTCCTGGTCCGGGTGCTCGGCGACACCCAGCGGCACGCGGGGCACGCCGACATCCTCCGGGAAGGCCTCGACGGCGCGGCGGGGTGGCGCGAGGACAACGACAGCCTGCCCTCGCACGATCCCGCGTGGTGGCAGGAGTACCGCGACCGGCTCCAGCGCATGGCCGAGCAGGCCGCGAAGTAGCCGAGGCGGGGCCGGGTCAGGCTTCGCGGTGGCGGATCAGCAGCATCGCCGCGTCGTCGTGGAGCGGCCCCTTCGCGTGGTCCACCAGGTCCGTGCGCAGGCGCTCGATGGCCGCCTCGTCGTCGGGGTCCTTGAGGAGGGCCACGCGGTCCGCCAGCGGGTAGAAGTCCCCGGCCCCGTCGCGGGCCTCGCTCACCCCGTCCGTGTACAGCAGGATCTGGTCGCCGGGTGCGAAGGCGACGGTGTAGGGGACGGCCGGGTCCCCGCCGTGCATGCTCAGGCCGAGCGGCAGCGCGTACTGGGGCGGCTCGGGGAAGAGGGTCGTGCCGTCGGCGCGCACGATCAGCGGCGCCGGGTGCCCGAAGTTGAGGAACGTCACTTCGCGGCCGCCCGCCGGCACCTCGACGAGCAGGGCGCTGACGAACCGCTCGCCCTCCAGCTCCCGGTCGACGGCGCGCGCCAGCCGACGGCCGAGCCCCGCCAGTTCGGGCTCGTCGTGGGCGGCCTCGCGGAAGGCGCCGAGGACGAGCGCGGCGGTCTCCACGGCCTCCAGACCGTTGCCCTGGACATCCCCGATGACGGCGCGGGTGCCGCCGGCGGCCACCACGACCTCGTACAGGTCGCCGCCGATCCGCGCCTGTGCGACGGCCGAGGTGTAGGAGACCGCCACGCGCAGCTCGCCCGCGACGCGCGGCACCGGGCGCAGCAGCACCCGCTGCGCGACCTCCGCGATGTTGCGGACGCTGGCCAGTTCCGCGTCGCGGCGCTCCCGCAGCGCCACCGCGAGCAGGCCCGCCGCGGTGACACCGGCGACGCTCACCACCGCGATGTAGACGCGCCGCCTGCCCAGTGTGCCGTCGGACGCCGCGAGCACGACGCAGAGCACCACGGCCAGGGCTCCGATGCGGGCGGTGCGTCGTTTGCTGCCGACGAGGCCGGCGAACGCCGGGCCGAGCGACATCAGGGGCAGCAGGCCGAATCCCGTGGGCGTCGCCTCTTCGGCGACGACCACGAGCGCCATCACGCAGTACGGCAGGGCGGGCAGCACGCGCCCGTCACGGCCTTCGGTCACTCTCATCGCTCCCCCGCCGAACGGTTCGTCAGTCGGTTCCGTCGGTTGTTGAGCGTATGCGTGTTTTCTTGATGCTTGATGAGATTGCCGCGATCTCGTCGCGGACCGCCCTACGGTCCGGGCCCGTTCGCGCGGCGAGCCGTGACGCCGGGCGCCGCTGTGAGCGCCCGGCGAACGGCTGGGTTACGGGAATGAAGTGATCTTGGACGGCACCGTGTCGGTCCCCGAGGTCGGGGCACCGGTGTTGTTCACGACGTGGGCGTACTGCCCCTTTCCGCCCAGGGAGATGACCTGGATGCTGTGCAGCTTGATGCCCGGTTTCACCGGAACCTGGAATCCGTGCTGCTGGACGATGGAGGGGTCGCTGGTGAAGTTGCAGTAGCTGCCGAGTCCCCAGGCCTCATGCGTGGTGACGCTGTCGGCGACCTTGTAGGCGGCGTACCCGACGATCCCGTCGTGGGTGATCGCCGCGGCGTTCGGGACGTCGTAGGCCTTCTCGTTCTGGAAGAACAGGGTGCGGCCGCGTTCGCCGTTCCAGAGCACGTCGTACTTGTTGAAGTGTTCGACGAACAGTCCCGTGGTGAGGACGTCGTCGCCGTTCACGACGAGTCCGTAGTCGGCGCGGTTGGTCTCCCAGCCGACGCCCGATCCGTGGTCGGCCCGCCAGATCCAGGTGTGGTCGACGATGGCGTCGTCGCTGTTGACCACGACCGAGTTGGTGGCGAGGCCGGGGCCCGCTCCCCCGATCCGGACGAACACGTCCTGCATGGTGGTCGGGTTCGCGGCGTGGTCGGCGCTCGACCCGGCAGGGCCGATCTGCAGGAGGGTGTCGGACTTCTTGGCGCCGGCGTCGATGAGGAAGCCGGCGAGCCGCACCCCGTCGACGTCGGCGACGTGCATGGCGTCGATGCCGTTGTCGGGGACGATCGTGGCGAGGCCGAGGCCGAGCACCACGGTGTTGGCACGGTTGACGTTGATGGTCTGGTCGAGGTGGTAGACGCCGGGCGTGAACAGGAGGTTCAGGCCCTGGGAGAGCGCCTGGTTGATGGTGGCGGCGGTCGCGCCGGGCTTGACGACGTAGAACTGGTTCAGCGGGAGCGAGGTGCCCGCGTTGGCGGGCCAGGACACGCCGCGCGCGTTGGTCCGCTTGGCCGGGACGAACACCTTGTAGTCGTTGCCGTCGAGGTAGAGGAACGGCTTCTCACGGGAGACGGGTGTGGTGTCGAGGGTGGTGTACGGGCCCGTGTCGAAGTTCGTCGCAGGGGCTCCCTGGACACCGGAGAACGTCATGTTCCACACGCCGTTGGTCCAGCCGCCGACCGAACTGTCGCGGGTGTACCACTGCTGCTGCGAGTAGGGGCCGACCGTGCCGTCGATCTTCGAGTCGGCGATGTAGCCGCCCGAGGCCCAGCCGTACCCGTTCGGGGCGAGGTTGAGGCCGCCGGTGACGTGCATGCGCCGGAACGGGGCGGCCTGGGCGACGGCCCAGCGGTCGGTGCCGTTGACCGGGTTGAGGGCGAGGTTCTCCGCGGAGCGCCAGAAGTTCTGGGTGGCGTTGCCGTTGAACCAGCCGGCGTCGACGGTGACATCACCGTTGATCTTGGTGTCGTCGGGGTTGAGGCCGAGACCGGAGATCGAGGTGTAGAAGCCGAGTTGCGCGTTGATGCCGTTGTACGTGCCCGGCTTGAGCAGGAACTGGTAGCGCTGCGAGCCGAACTGGTTCGACTCCTGCTGGGCGAAGACCTGGTCGAACTTGCTTTGCAGCCCCGGTGTGTTCGGGTCCACGACGATGACGTTCGGCCCCAGGTCGCCGCCGCCCTCGACGGGTGGCGTGGTCCCGCCGTCGGTCGTGTGCACGGCGACCTCCCACAGGGAGTAGCCGTAGCCGGTGGCGCGGGCGGTCCCGTAGACGCGCAGGTAGCGCCCTGCGCCGCTCACGTCGTAGGAGGCGGTGCCGCCGGTGGCACCGGTGACCGTCCTGAGGTCGGTCCAGGTGGTTCCGTCGGCGGAGGCCTGGAGCTTGAACTCCTTGGCGTACGCGGCTTCCCAGCTGAGGTCGACCTTGCAGATGTTCTGTGTCGAGCCGAGGTCCACCCGGACCCACTGCGGGTCCGAGGCCTGGCTGGACCAGCGGGTGGCGGTGTCGCCGTCGAACGCGGCGGACGCGGGGGTCCCGCCGTTCTCCGTGGAGGAGGCGGTGGCGGTACGGCCCTTGGCCGCGTTGCCGGTGGAGCAGGTGCCGACCGGCGGGGTCCCGGCGTTGCCGAAGACCTGGAACTCCCAGAGCGAGTAGCCGTACGGCGTGGCGCGGGAGACGCCGTACATGCGGACGTAGCGTCCCTGGCCCGACACGTCCAGGGTGTCGGTGCCGCCGTCGCCGCCGGTGACCGTCTTGAGGTCGGTCCAGGTGGACCCGTCGGCGGAGGCCTGGAGCTTGTAGTCCTTGGCGTACGCGGCTTCCCAGTTGAGGACGACCTGGGTGAGGGTCGCGGACTGTCCCAGGTCGACCTGGAGCCACTGGCTGTCGGTGGCGGCGGACGACCAGCGGGTGCCGAGGTCGCCGTCGACGGCGGCGGAGGCGGGGGTCCCGCCGTTCTCGGTGGAGGAGGAGGTGGCGGTCTTGCCTTGCGAGAGCGGCGCGTCGGCGGCCGCTGCGGGGAGCTGGGCGGGGATGGTCACGAGCGCCGCCGCCGTGACGAGCGCTATCCCCAAGGATCTGAGTCTGAGTCTCATGCGTCTCACTCCGTGCGGTTGAGGAAGGACGGCTGCCCGCGGCAGCCGTCACCGAACGAACTTGCTTTGCCAACGCCTTAGTTCAGGGTTTGATTTAAGGCAGAGGGCAATCGTTCGGCAACCCCTCGGTAGCACCCTATTTTCGACTCCCGAACCCAGCGGCCCCGTTGGCTTCACCGCACAGGTGGGCCGACCTGCGCCGACACTGCCGGACCCGGCCCGCGTCCCGCCTCACGCCGTTTCAAGAATTGGAGACGTGCTGCGCCGCGAGCCGCACGGGTGCGTTCTGCGCGCCGTACCCGCGATAGCCCGTGTCGCGCTGGGTCAGTTCGAAGAAGACCCGGCCCAGGGTGTGCGTGTAGCAGTGCCGGAAGGCGCCGTGGCTGTCGCGGTCGTAGAGGATGTCGAGTTCCCGGTACGTCTCCAGCTCGCCCGGGGCGAAGTCGAAGCGGGCGGCGAGGTCGTCGTAGTAATTGGCCGGCATGGGCAGCAGGTGTCCGCCGGCCGCGCGGAAGGCGCGGGCGGCCGCGACGACGTCGTCGGCGGCGAGGGCGATGTGCTGGGCGCGGGCGTGCTCGTCGCCGGGGGCGGGGCCGACGCCGAGGGCGATGCGGACGGCGCCGTCGGCGCTGGTGAACGCGCGGCTGCGGAGCAGTCCGTAGGGGTCGGCGAGGTCGACGCTCGGCTGGGCGTCGAGGCCGAGGACGCCCCGGTGGAACAGAGCCGCTTCGTCGAACTGGTGCCAGGGCTGGGCCAGCGCGAGGTGGTCGATGCCGCGGATACCGGCGCCGTCGCCCGGCTGCTCACCGGTGGGCGCGAAGTCGGTTGTCCAGCTGGGCAGTTGAGGCCGCTCGGTGGCGCAGAAGAAGAGTTCGGTGCCGTCGGGGGCGGCGACGGCGTCGAGCAGGACGTCGCCGGTGGAGCGGCGGCGCGGCAGGACGGGGGCGAGCAGGGCCTCGGCGCGGCGGGCGGCGGCCACCGGGTCGGGGGTCTCCAGGCCGACGGCGGCGAGGACGGTGCCGTCGCGGCGGGCCCCGGGCCCGGTGTTGAGCAGCACGCGGGCCGTACCCTGCTCCCACAGGTCGACGGGTTTGCCACGGTGGCGGCCGGTGCGGGTGAAGCCGAGGGCGGCCAGCAGAGCCGTGGCTGGTTCGACGTCAGGTGTGACGAGCTCGGCGAACGCGAACCCGGTGGGCACGACGGCGGGCGGCAAACCGCCCTCGCCGACCGCCTCTTCACCTACCGCCTCTTGGACGACGAGCAGGGAGCGCAGGGCGTCGACGGCGGTGGGGCCGGCCTCGGCCTGGCGGAACACGTCGTTGAACACCTCCAGGGACAGCGGCCCCGCGTAGCCCGCACGCAGCACCTGCCGCAGCAGTCCCGCGACATCGAGGTCGCCCTGGCCGGGGAAGCAGCGGTAATGGCGGCTCCACTGCAGGACGTCCATCGCGAGGAGCGGCGCGTCGGCGAGCTGGAGGAAGAAGATCTTCTCGCCGGGGATGTCCGCGATGCCCTCGAAGTCCTTGGGTTCGTGGCCGCGGGAGAGGATGTGGAAGCTGTCCAGGCAGGTGCCGAGTGCGGGGTGGTCGGCGGCCTCGACGATGCGCCAGGCGTGGTCGTACGTGTTGACGTGGCGCCCCCAGGCGAGTGCCTCGTAGGCGATGCGGACCCCGAAGTCGGCCGCGCGCTCAGCCAGTTGACGCAATTGGCGCGCGGCGAGGACATCGTCGTCGACTGCTTGCGGGGAGACGCTGGAGCAGACGAGGACGGTGTCGGCGCCCAGGCGCTGTGCCACCCGGAACTTGTGCTCGGCGCGGCGCAGGTTGCGGGCGAACACGTCGGCGGGCACGGCCTCGATGTCACGCACCGGCTGGTACAGGTCGATGCCGAGGCCGAGGTCGGCGCAGAGGCCGCGGATCTCCTCGGGGGCGAGGGGGCTGGCGAGCAGGTCGTTCTCGAAGATCTCGACGCCGTCGAACCCGGCCCGGGCGGCGGCGGTGAGCTTCTCGGTGAGCGACCCGCTGAGCGAGACGGTGGCGATGGAGGTACGCACGGCGGACTCCTGCGGGGTGAGGGGGCTCGACTGGCCTTCAGGGGACGGGTGCGGTCAGCCGGAGCTCGCGGCCGCTCCCGAAGACCTCAACTCGGTTCCTGGCACGGTGAGTTGGGCGAAGTGTTCGAGCATGTGCCCGGCGTCCGGCTCGCGTCCCGTGAAGAGCCGGAACGCGTCGACGGCCTGGAAGACGGCCATTCCGCCGCCGTCGAGCACCGCGCAGCCGAGCGCGCGGGCGGTACGCACGAGCTCCGTCTCCAGCGGCCGGTACACGACCTCGGCGACCCAAAGCCCGGAGTGCAACATCTCGGCGGGGAACGGCAGCCCGGGGTGCGCGGCCATACCGGTCGGGGTGGCGTGCACGATCCCGTCGGCGCCGGCGAGCAGCGTGCCGAGCGCGTCCGGCGCCGCGGCTTGCGCGCGCCCGGCGCCGAAGTGCGCTTCGAGGGAGGCGGCCAGCGCGGCGGCCCGCTCGGGCGCCGCGTCGACGAGGGTGATCCGGCCCGCGCCGAGGGTGAGCACGGCGTGTGCGACGGCGGCGCCCGCTCCCCCGGCGCCCAGCTGCACCACGTGGTCCATGCGGGCGTCGGGCAGACCGCGCGCGAAGGAGGCGGCGAAGCCGGTGACGTCGGTGTTGTGGCCGGTGGCGCGGCCGTCCGCGATCACCACGGTGTTGACGGCGCCGAGGGCCTCGGCCGCCGGTGACAGGGCGTCGAGGTGCTCGATGACGAGCTGCTTGCACGGGTGGGTGATGTTCAGGCCGTCGAAGCCGAGGTCGCGGGCGGCGCGCAGCAGCTCCCCCACGCTTTCGGGCCGCAGACCGAGGGTGTCGATGTCGAGGAGGCGGTAGAGGTAGCGCAGCCCCTGCCGGTCGGCCTCGCGCTCGTGCAGGGCAGGCGTGAGCGAGGGGCCGATCCCGGCTCCGATCAGACCGACGAGATACGAGTCCTGGGGCACGTGTGACCTCCTGGCCGGGGCGGGGCCCGGCGCTAATGTACGAACTGGTTCGTTACTCATATCAAGTGAAGCACCCCGAGGGGAAGGGCCACGCCAGGAGCCACGGCGGCCCCTGCTTCTACAATCACCTGCACAGGCCCGCCGACCGTCCGCCCGAAGGATCCTGATGACCACTGTCGAAGAACCGGCGCGACGCGAGGGCCGTACCCGCGACGCCGCGCGGACGAAGGCCGAGATCCTCAAGGTCGCCACCGAGGAGTTCGCCCGCGCCGGGTACACCGGGGCGCGCGTCGACGAGATCGCCGCCCGCACCCGCACCACGAAGCGGATGATCTATTACTACTTCGGCGGCAAGGAGCAGCTGTTCACGGCCGTCCTGGAGCGGTCGTACGCGGTGATCCGGCAGGCGGAGGGGGACCTCGACGTCGAGCACCTCGACCCGGTCGCGGCGATCCGGCGGCTCGCCGAGCTGACCTTCGACCACCACGAGGCCCACCCGGACTTCATACGGCTCGTGAGCATCGAGAACATCCACGACGCCGAGCACATCACCGCCTCCGAGACGCTCAGCTCCCTCAACTCGCCCGCCATCGACGTGATCCGGCGGATCCTGGAGGCGGGCCGGGCCGAGGGCCTGTTCACGGCGGACGTGGACGCCGTGGACCTGCACGCGATGATCAGCTCGTTCAGCTTCTTCCGGGTCTCCAACCGGCACACGTTCGGCGCCCTGTTCGGCCGCGACCTGACGGCGCAGGACCGGCGCGAGCACTACCGCACCATGCTCGGCGACATGGTCATCGCGTATCTGACGGCGGAGCGCCCGGCGGACTAGCAGGGGCACATCACCTCGACGCGACCTCTTGACAGGCGGGAAACACCGGCGCAACATCCGTAGCCACCCGCTACTAACTATCCAGTGGGTTAATTAGCCGGACGCGCTTCCTTCCGGCTCCGCCGACCCGCTCACCCCACCGGGCCCCGGCACCTCTCCCCTTCCCGTCCCCCGAAGGAGCCCGTGTGTCCGTCCCCGCCGCACCGCCCCGCGCCCCGCAGGGCCAGCCGCGCAAGGCCGCGCTCGCCGCATGGATCGGCAGCGCCCTGGAGTACTACGACTTCTTCATCTACGGAAGTGCCGCCGCTCTGGTCTTCCCCAAGGTGTTCTTCGACGAGTCGGACCCGGCGAACGCGACGCTGCTCTCGCTCGCCACGTTCGGTGTCGCCTACGCCGCCCGGCCGGTCGGCGCGTTCTTCCTCGGCCATGTCGGCGACCGGCTCGGCCGCCGCAAGATCATGGTGTTCACGCTGATCCTGATGGGCCTCTCGACGTTCCTCATCGGCTGTCTGCCCACACGCGGCCAGGTCGGCTCGCTCGCCCCCGTGCTGCTCGTGCTGTGCCGGGTGCTGCAGGGCATCTCGGCCGCAGGCGAACAGGCCAGCGCCGGATCGATGACGCTGGAGCACGCCCCGGCGCACCGCCGCGCCTACTTCACGAGTTTCACGCTCAGCGGCACGCAGGCCGGACAGCTCCTGGCCACCCTGGTCTTCCTGCCCATCGCGGCGCTGCCGGAGGACCAACTCCTGTCGTGGGGCTGGCGGGTGCCGTTCTGGCTGAGCGTCGTGGTCGCCGTCGTCGGGTACGTCATCCGCCGCACGCTGCACGAGACCCCGGAGTTCTCCCGCCAGTCCGCGGCTTCGGACGGGGTCGCACGGCTGCCGCTCGTGGTGCTGCTGCGCGACCACTGGGCGGACGTGCTGCGGGTGATCGGGGGCGCGCTCGTCGCCTCGGTCAGCACCATCTTCACCGTGTGGGCACTGTCGTACGCGACGAGCGACGCGGTCGGCATGGACCGTTCGGCCATGCTGTGGGTCGGGGCGCTCGCCAACCTCGTGGCGCTCGGCGCGATCCCGCTCTGGGCCCGCCTCGCCGACCGCATCGGGCGCCGTCCCGTCTACCTGACCGGCGCCGCGGGCAGCGCGCTGCTGATGTTCGGCTATCTCTGGGCCGTCTCGACGGGCTCGTACCCGCTGACGTTCGTGTTCGGCATTCTCGCCTTCGGCGTCGTCTACAGCGCGGCGAACGCGGTGTGGCCCTCGTTCTACGGCGAGATGTTCCCGACGCGGGTACGTCTGTCCGGCATGGCGATCGGCACGCAGATCGGTTTCGCCGTGGCCGGGTTCGCGGTGACGTTCGCGGCGCAGATCGCGGGGCCGGACGGTGCCGACTGGTTCGCGGTGGCGCTGTTCACGGCGGCGCTGTGCGTGCCTCCCGTGATCGCCGGTGTCACGGCGCGCGAAACCCACAAGGTGCCGACCGAACTGCTCGGCGAGCGGGGGCAGGGCGCCGCCGGGGCCGAGGCCGCGCGGCCGGTAGGGGTCTGAGGAGCGGCCACCGCGGGGGCGGACCGTGCGACACGGCCCGCCCCCGCGGTGGCCACGTACTTCTCAGACGGTCTGGCTGCTGCGCGGGGCGTCGGTGGGCACGAGTTCGTCGAGGTCGAGGCGCCTGATGTCCTTGACTATGACGGCGTAGCTGAGGACGGCGAGGGCCGCGCACACGCTGACGAACGCGAGGGCGAGGTCGAAGGAGCCGGTGGCGTCGATGAGGTAGCCGACGACCAGGGGCGTGACGATGCCGGCGACGGCTCCGAACGCGTTGAAGACGCCGCCCGCGAGGCCCGCGATCTGCTTCGGCGCGACATCGCCGATCACAGCCCAGCCGAGGGCGCCGAGTCCCTTGCCGAAGAAGGCGACCGACATGATGAGGACGACGAGCCAGGACGCCGTCACGTAGTTGCAGATCATGATGGTGGTGGACAGCAGCAGACCCGTGATGACGGGGATCTTCCGGGCCACGGTGAGGCTGACGCCGCGCCGGGCGAGCAGGTCGGAGAGGTAGCCGCCGAGCACGCCGCCGGTGAAGCCGCACAGGGCGGGCAGCGAGGCCACGAATCCGGCTTCGAGGATGCTCATGCCGCGCTCCTGCACCAGGTACACGGGGAACCAGGTCAGGAAGAACCACGTGATGGTGTTGATGAAGTACTGGCCGATGAAGATGCCGAGCATGTTGCGGTTGGTCAGCAGTGTCCTGAGGTGCCGCAGACCGCCGTCCCGCCCGGCGTGGGACTCGGTGGGCGCGGAGCTGTCCATGTCGATCAGCGCGCCGCCGGCGCCTATGTGGTCGAGTTCGGCGTCGGTCATCCTCGGGTGGCTGCGGGGCGGGTGGATGACCCGGGTCCAGATCACCGCCAGGACGACACCGACGCCGCCGATCACGGTGAAGACGTGCTCCCAGCCCAGGGCCGTCACGAGCCAGCCCATCAGCGGGGCGAAGGCGACGGTCGCGAAGTACTGGGCGGAGTTGAACAGCGCGGACGCGAAGCCGCGCTCCTTCGTGGGGAACCAGGCGGCGACGATCCGGGAGTTGCCCGGGAACGAGGGCGCCTCGGCGAACCCGACGACGAACCGCAGGATGAAGAGCAGCACGACCGCGGCGCCGGAGAAGAAGCCGATGGCGCCCTGGGCCATGGTGAACACGGACCACAGGAAGATGGCCGCGCCGTAGACCTTCTTCGAGCCGAACCGGTCCAGCAGCCAGCCGCCGGGGATCTGCGCGATGAGGTACGACCACGAGAACGCGGAGAAGAGCAGGCCCAGTTCGCCGGAGCTGATGCCCAGATCCTGCTGCATGGTGTCGCCGGCGATGGACAGGGTGGACCGGTCGGCGTAGTTGACCGTCGTGACCACGAAGAGCATGGCCAGGATGACGTACCTGAGGCGGCCGGCTCTGGTGGGGGCGGCTGAAGTCACCGGGGCGTCCTGCCGGTTGCGCGCTGTCGCTGTCATGAGGGGGTCGTTCTCCTAGACCTGGAGGGGCGGCGGCTCTGCCGCGTGTGGTCCGAGCCACATGACCTGTGGCTGGAGTTGACCGTAGGTTCAGCGCCCATTCCCGTCTAGATCGATTTTTGTAGGCTGCGATACCTTTCCGGCATGACCGGCGGATGAGGTGGAATCCTCCACTCCGCCGTCACAAATGGTGGAGCAGGGCGTGCAGTGCGGGATTGTCGTTGGTCTTCCGCCACACCAGATGCAGCTCGACCGGGGTGGGGTCGGGCAGTTCCAGCGCCCGGAACGTGATGCCGGAGAAGCGCATCTGCGCGGCCGCCGCCGGCACGAAGGCGATGCCCCAGCCCGCGTTGACCATGGCGAGCAGGCTGTGCACCTGGCTGAGGTACTGGGTGAACCGGGGTGTGACCTGCGCCGTACGAAAGACGCTGACCAGCAGTTCGTGGAAGTACCGCGCCTCGACCGGCGAGTACATGAGCACCTCCTGCCCGTCGAAGTCCCGCATCCGCAACGGCTCTTCGCCCCCGGCCAGGGGATGGCCGACGGGCACCGCCGCGAGCAGGCCCTCCCGTATGGCGGGTCGGGTGACGAGGTCGGGCCCGGTGCTGGAGGGGCGGATCATGCCGAGGTCGAGGGAGCCGTCGGCGATCGCCTCGAGCTGGTCGCGGGTCACCTTCTCGCGCAGCACGATCTCCGTGCCGGGCATGACGGAGCGGGCGACGTCGAGGAGGGTGCCGAGCGAGGAGTAGGCGCTGGCGGCGGTGAAGCCGACGGCGATGGCCCCGGCCTCACCGGCGGACACCTGTTTCGCGGCCAGCGTGGCGGCCTCGGTCTGGCGCAGGATGGTGCGCGCCTCGTTGAGGAAGGCCCGCCCCGCCGGGGTGAGCCGGACCGTGCGGTTGGTGCGGTCGAGGAGTTGCACCCCCAGCTCGTGCTCCAGGAGCTGGATCTGGCGGCTCAGGGGCGGCTGTGTCATCCGCAGCCGTTCGGCGGCCCGTGTGAAGTGCAGTTCTTCGGCGACAGCCACAAAACTCACGAGTTGAGCGAGCGTGAACAACGATGCCCTCCGGGTATCAACGCATCCAAAAACTATGTTTGACGTGGATCAATCGCCGACCTTAGCGTCAAGGTCATCAACGGTGGGCTGTCGCGCCCCGCCGTCCGCACAGCTCCACGAACCGCATCCCCACGAACACGAAGTGGTGACCATGACGCACCCAGCCACCCCCGTCGCCGGTCTTCGAGGCGAGGCCACCCTCGACTCCATCGCCTGGATCAAGCTCTCCTCGGTCGCCCTCCCGCTGGCCACACCGATCAGTGACGCCAAGGTGCTGACCGGCCGGCAGAAGCCGATGACCGAGGTCGCCTTCCTGTTCGTGGAGATCGAGACCGCGCAGGGGCAGACGGGGATCGGCTTCAGCTACTCCAAGCGGGCCGGCGGACCGGCTCAGTTCGCCCACGCCAGGGAGATAGCCGACAACCTGATCGGCGAGGACCCCAGCGACATCGGCCGGCTGTGGACCAAGCTGGTGTGGGCCGGTGCGTCCGTGGGCCGCAGCGGTGTCGCGACGCAGGCGATCGCCGCGCTCGACATCGCCCTGTGGGACCTCAAGGCCAAGCGGGCCGGTCTGCCGCTGGCCAAACTCCTGGGCGCCCACCGCGACTCGGTGCGCTGTTACAACACCTCCGGCGGCTTCCTGCACACCCCGACCGAGCAGGTCCTGGACAACGCCACGGCGTCGCTCGCCCACGGCATCGGCGGCATCAAGATCAAGGTGGGGCACCCGGACGGCAAGCGGGACCTCGCCCGCCTCACCGCCGTGCGCGAACACATCGGCGACGACGTGCCGCTGATGGTCGACGCGAACCAGCAGTGGGACCGGCCGACGGCCCAGCGGATGGGCCGCGCCATGGAGGAGTTCGGCCTCGTCTGGATCGAGGAGCCGCTCGACGCGTACGACGCCCAGGGCCACGCGGCGCTCGCCGCCTCCCTGGACACGCCCATCGCCACCGGTGAGATGCTGGCGTCCGTCGCCGAGCACTACGAGCTCATCCGGCTGAACGCCGCCGACATCATCCAGCCCGACGCCCCGCGCATCGGCGGCATCACCCAGTTCCTCAAGCTCGCGGCGCTGGCCGAGCACCACCACCTGCAGCTGGCCCCGCACTTCGCCATGGAGATCCACCTCCACCTGGCCGCCGCCTACCCGATCGAGCCGTGGGTGGAGCACTTCGACTGGCTGGAGCCGCTGTTCGAGGAGCGGCTGACGATCAGCGACGGCCGGATGCACGTCCCGGCGCGGCCCGGTCTCGGCGTCACCCTCACCGGCCAGGCCCGCGCCTGGACCCAGGCCACCCACGAGGTGGGCAAGCGCGCCTGACCCGGCCCCGCGTCCCCGCCCGCCGTCATCCCCTTTCCTCTCCGGAGCACTCCACCCATGACGTCCTTCACCCCGTCAGAGCTCGGCCGGCGCATCGGCTCGGGCCTGCTCTCCTTTCCCGTCACGCACTTCGACGCCGACGACCTGTCCTTCGCCGAGGACGCCTACCGCGCCAACATCGAGCGGCTGTCCACATACGAGGTCGGCGGCCTCTTCGCCGCGGGCGGCACCGGCGAGTTCTTCTCGCTGACCGCCGCCGAGACCGAGCAGGTGGTGCGCGCCGCCGTGCGGGCGGCTCCCGAGGGCACACCGATCCTGGCACCGGCCGGGTACGGCACCCGTACCGCGATCGAGTACGCACAGGCCGCCGAACGCGCGGGCGCCCACGGACTGCTGCTCTTCCCGCCCTACCTCACCGAGGCCTCGCAGGAGGGGCTCGTCCGGCACGTCGAGGCGGTCTGCCGCGCGACGAAGCTCGGGGTCATCGTGTACGGCCGCGCCAACGCCGTCTACAGCGCCGACACCCTCGCCCGGCTCGCCGACTCCTGCCCGAACCTCATCGGGTACAAGGACGGCATCGGTGACATCGACGCCATGACACGTATCTACACGCGGCTCGGCGAACGCCTCACGTATGTCGGCGGTCTGCCCACCGCCGAGACGTTCGCCCTGCCCTACCTCGAACTCGGCGTCACCACCTACTCGTCGGCCATCTTCAACTTCCTGCCCGAGTTCGCCCTCGACTTCTACCAGGCGGTACGGGAGCGGCGGCACGACACCGTCATCAAGTTCCTCGGCGACTTCGTCCTGCCGTACACCGAGATCCGCAACCGGCAGGGCGGGTACGCGGTCAGCATCGTCAAGGCGGGTATGACCGCCACCGGCCACGGTGCCGGTCCGGTCCGCCCGCCGCTGACGGATCTCACCGCGGCGGAACTGGCCGAACTGACCGCGCTGATCGAGGGCGTGCCCGCAGCCCGCGCCTGACGTCAGGCCAGGTGCGTCGGCGCGAACATCCGCAGCAGCGCGGGGAGGACGACCACGCTCGGCCCGGGGGCGGCGAGGGCCGCCGCCAGGTCGTCGCGCAGGTTCTCGGGCGACGACCGCACCGCGGGCACTGCGAACGACTCGGCGAGGGCCACGAAGTCCGGCCGGGTCAGTTCGGTGCCCTCGGTCTCGCCGAAGGTGCCGTTCATGTACTCGCGCAGGATGCCGTAGCCGCCGTCGTCGACGATCAGCCAGGTCACGTCGAGCGCCTGCTGCTTGGCGGTGGCGAGTTCGGCGATCGAGTACAGGGCGCCGCCGTCGCCGGAGACCGCGAGCACGGGGGTCGTCGGGTCGGCGACGGCGGCGCCGAGCGCGGCGGGGAAACCGTAGCCGAGGCCGCCCGCGCCCTGCGCCGAGTGCAGCGCGCCGGGCCAGGCCGACCAGGCCCAGTACGCCAGGATCGTCATGTCCCAGAAGGACGGGGCCCGAGGCGGGAGTGCAGCGCGCACCGACGCCAACACCTGCTGCTCCAGGTCGAGTTCCTGACTGTCGATGCGTTCCCGTACGGCGGTCAGGATCGCGCCGACACGGTCGGCCACGTCGTCGTCGGGCCGCTCGTCGACCGCCGCGACCAGTGCCTCCAGGGTGAGCCGGGCGTCGGCGTGGATGCCGAGGGCGGGGTGGTTGGACTCCAACTTGCCTGCGTCCGCCTCCACTTGGACGACCCGGCCACGTGGCGCGAAGGTGTGGTAATTCGAGGACAGCTCACCGAGCCCGGATCCCACCACCAGCAGGACGTCCGCGTCCTCCAGGAACGCGGTCGTGTGCCGGTCCTCCAGCCAGGACTGGAGCGAGAGCGGGTGCTCCCACGGGAAGGCGCCCTTGCCGCCGAACGTGCACACCACCGGGGCGTTCACCTTCTCCGCCAGCGCGAGCAGTTCCTCCGCCGCGTCCGCCCGGACGACACCGCCGCCCGCGACGATCAGCGGCCGCTCGGCCCGAGTCAGCAACTCTGCTGCGACGGTGATGAGTTCGGGGCGGGCAGACAGCTCGCGCGGCCTCGCCTCAATGGCCGTCACGACCGGCAGCACGGCGGGGGCGAGCAGCACGTCCTGCGGGATCTCCACGTATACCGGGCCGTACGGCACGGTGAGGGCCGATTCCCAGGCCGCCGCGATCGCCGACGGGATCTGGGACGCGGTCCGCACCGGGTGCACGGACTTCACGACACCCCTGAACACGGCTTCCTGGTCGCCGAGTTCGTGGAGGTAGCCGTGCCGCCCGCCGCCGACACCGGCCAGCGGCACCTGGCTGGATATCGCCAGCACGGGCGCGCTGGCGGCCGCCGCTTCCTGGAGCGCCGCCAGCGCCATCAGCGCGCCGGGCCCGGTCGACAGGAACAGCGGGGCGGCCGTCCTCGTCATCCGGCCGTACGCGTCCGCCGCGAACCCCGCGTTGTTCTCCACGCGCATCCCCACATAACGCAGGTCGGAGCGGCGCAGCGCGTCGAAGAGGCCCAGCGCGTGCTGGCCCGGCACGCCGAACACCGTCGTGGCGCCGAGGCCGGACAGGGTCTCGATCACCAGGTCGCCGCCGATCCGCCCGGCGGCCGGAGCGGGTGAGATGGCCGTGCTGGTGCTGGTGCTGGTCATGCGCGAGTGCCTTCTTTCCTGTGCCTGTTCACTTCGTGGGCCGGGCGCCGCTCATGGCTGCGCCGCGACCGCTTCCGCCGCCGGGTCCGGCGTCTGCGCGCGCCCGGCGAGCCGCTCCCGCCAGTGGGCGAGCACCGCGGGATCGGTGGGCCGGGTCGCCAGGGAGACGGCGACGTAGGCGACGAGCGAGGCCAACAGCCCGTAATAGACGGGCTCGTTGGCGAGAATGCCGTATCCGGCCATGAGGCCGATGACCGCCGTACCGCCGACGACGACGGCGGCCAGCGCGCCTGCCGCGGTGCCGCGCTTCCACAGCAAGCCACCGAGGATCGGTACGAGGAGACCGCCGACGAGCAGGTTGTAGGCCACGGTCAGCGCCTCGACGACGTCGTTGAGGGCGATGGCGATGCCGATGACGGCGACCCCCATGACGAGGATGAACACCCGGTTGCCGGAGACCTCGTCGCCCTCTTTCCCGGTGCCGCGGACGGCGCCGCGCAGCCGCGACCAGATGTCGTTGTTGGCGACGGTGGCACAGGCGATGAGCGCCCCGGACGACGTCGACATCACCGCGGCGAGCGCGGCCGCGAGCACCAACCCTCGTACACCTACAGGCAGTTCGTCCTTGACGATCGTCGCGAACGCCGAGTCGGCGGACGGCAGTTTCGGGTACATCACCTTGGCCGCCGTCCCGATGACGGCGCCGGCGATCGCGTACACCAGACAGTAGGTGCCCGCGACGGTGCCGCCGTAGCGGGCGACCTTGTCGCTGCGCGCGGTGAACACGCGCTGCCAGATGTCCTGCCCGATGAGCATGCCGAACGTGTAGATCAGGACGTACGTGAAGATCGTCTCGCCGCCGATGCCCAGCGGGTCGAAGTACGACGTGGGCAGCTTCGCCCTCATCTCGCCGAACCCGCCGGCCTTGATGACGGCGATGGGCAGCAGCAGGAGCAGCACGCCGATGGTCTTCACGACGAACTGCACCATGTCGGTGAGGGTGATGGACCACATGCCGCCGAGCGTCGAGTACGCGACGACGATGGAGCCGCCCAGGATGATCGCCAGGGTGCGGTTCATGTCGAAGATGACGTCGAAGATCGTGGCGTAGGCGATGGTGGAGGTGACCGCCAGCATCAGCGTGTACGCCCACATGACGACGCCGGAGATCAGGCCGGCGCGGCCGCCGTAGCGCAGGTCGAGCATCTCGGAGACGGTGTAGACCTTGAGGCGGGAGATCCGCGCCGAGAAGAACACCGACAGGGCGAGGAGGCCGAGCCCGATGGTGAACACCATCCAGGCGCCGGACAGTCCGTACTGGTAGCCGAGGCCCACGCCGCCGATGGTGGAGGCACCGCCGAGGACGATCGCGGCCATGGTGCCCGAGTACATGCCGGGGCCGAGCCGGCGGCCCGCGACGAGGAACTCGGACTTGGATTTGGCGCGGCGCATGCCCCACCAGCCCATCGCCAGCATGCCGGCGAGATAGACGACGATCACGGTGTAGTCGACGGCCATGGGGCGGCCCTCCTTCACGCACAACGGCGGGGGGTTCGGCGGGGTCGGGCGGGGGTGTGGAGCACGACCCTAGGTGGCCGGGGAACGGCGCTGAAGTGTACGTTTCCTCCACTCACAGGCCCGTCAGCAGAGGAAACGTCCACCATGCCCGACGTCGCAGCCGTCCCCCGGGTCCCGCCGAGTCCTCCGGTCCCCCTGGCCACGCTGCTGGCCCGCGAGGATCTGGGGCTGCGGCTGCTCGGCGGCGGCCCGGCCGAGGACGTGGTGATCCACTGGGTGCACACGTCCGAGATGCCGGACCCGTACCCGTATCTGCTCGGCGGGGAGTTGCTGCTGAGCGCGGGCGCGCACGCCACGGAGGCCGCGGGCACGGGCCCGTACTTCGACGACTATGTGGCGCGGGTCGTCGCGGCGGGCGGGGCGGCACTCGGATTCGGGCTCGCGCCGGTGCACGACTCGGTGCCGCGCGCGCTGGTGGAGGCCTGCGAGCGGCGCGGGCTGCCGCTTCTCGAAGTGCCGCCGCGCACCACGTTCAGCGGCATCGCGCGGGCCGTGTGGAGTCTGATGGCGCAGGTCAGGCACGCGGAGTTGCGCCGGATCACGCAGGCGCAGCAGAGTCTCGCCGCGGCGGCCGCGCGCCCCGATCCGGTGGCGGCGGTGCTGGGTCAACTCGCCCGGTTCGCGGGCGGGTTCGCGGTGCTGGTCGACGCGGACGGCGCAGTGATCCGGCAGGCCGGGCACGAGCCGGCGGGCGATGTGGGGCGGGCGCTGACCGCCCTGACCTGTGTCGTGCGCGGACCGTCGACGGGAGCGCGCCCGGCGTCCGCGTCGGACACGGTCGGCGGCACGCGACTGTCGGCGTACGCGCTGAGCGGCGGGGGCGGCCATGCGCTCGGCCTGACCGGGGCGTCCCGTGACAGCGGGGACCACACCGTCGCCGGGACCGCCGTCGTCCTGCTGTCCCTGCTGACCGGCCGGCATCAGATCGCGGGAGCCTCCGGGGACGCCGCCCGGTCGGCGGCGCTGGTGCGGCTCCTGCTGGGCGCGCGCCCGGAGGACGTGGCAGAGCTGCTCGGCGGCGCGGAGTGGCGGGTCGCGCAGCTTCGGTGGACGGGAACGGGTTCGGCGGGCGGGGCGCCGGCGCCCCCTGCCGTGCCCTCACCGCTGCTCGACGTCGACGGCGGGCGGGTCCGGGCGCTGCTGCCCGCGGACCAGGAGATCACCGGACACCCGGGGTGGGCGACCGGGGTCAGCGCTCCGGTCGGTCTGCGGGACCTCGCGGCGGCCGACGCCCAGGCGTCCCGCGCCCTGGCCCGCGCCCGAGCGACCCGCGCGCCGCTCGTCCACCACCGCACCGCGTCCCCCGACCTGAGCCTCACGCCGTTCCTCGACAGGCCGGCCCTGCTGGAGACGCTGCGCATCTGGCTTTCCCTGCACGGCAGTTGGGACCGTTCGGCGGCGGCGCTCGGCGTGCACCGCAACACCGTGCGCCAGCGCGTCACCAAGTGCGCGGCGCTGTTGGACGCCGATCTCGACGACCCGGACGTACGCATGGAACTGTGGTTCGCCCTGCGTTCCATCCCGTGAGCCGGCAAGCAGGGCCGAGCTGTCAGGACGGCCCGGGGTCGCCCCACCGACCCGGACCGAGCTGCTTGTCACCGGGGGCCGAAAGAGTCGATCCGGACCCGCCCCGCGACGCCGTGACGGCGCGGGCCGCGGAGTGCAGCGACTTCAACGCGACGAGGAGGACCCCGATGTCGTCCAGGTAGATCGGGTCGGGAAGCAGGTCGACCGGGGAGATCGTGTAGACCACGGCGAACCAGAACAACGCCTTGCTCCGCAACGGGATACCCGAGTCGAGGAGCAGTTTGCGTGCCTGGAAGACGCGCACCAGGAGGTACACGGCGGCCACCAGCATGACGACGGCCGCCACCGCCGCCAGGACGAACCATGTGCCTTCATCCATAAGTCGCCCACCCCTGTCCGGTACCGGTTCGGTCGCCCGCGCTCACGGCAGGATGGAGTCCACGTACCCACCGTCGACCCGTACCGCACCTCCCGTGGTCGCCGAAGCCTGGTCGGAACCGAGATAGACGACCATGTTGGCGATCTCCTCCGGCTCGATCAGGCGCTGCAACAGCGACTGCGGCCGGTGCTCCCGCATGAAGGCGCGCTGCGCCTCGTCCCACGGCAGGTTCCGGTCGACGAGCTCGTACACGAAGTCCTCGACCCCGCCGGTGTGGGTGGGTCCGGCGATCACCGAGTTCACGGTGACGCCCGTGCCCGCGGCCCGCTTGGCGAAGCCACGGCTCACGGACAGCAGGGCCGTCTTCGACATGCCGTAATGGATCATCTCCGCGGGCACCACGACGGCCGAGTCGCTCGCGATGAACTGCACCCGCCCCCAGCCGCGCTCCATCATCCCCGGCAGGAACAGACGGGTGAGCCGGACGCCCGCGAGGACGTTGACCTCGAAGTAGCGCCGCCACTCGTCATCGGTGATCTCCAGCGGTTCGGCCGAGCCGAAGATCCCGAGGTTGTTGACCAGGATGTCGGTCTCGGGCAGCGCCTCGGCCACCTGCCGCGCGCCCTCCTCGGTGGCGACGTCCGCGACGACCGGCACCAGGTCCGCCCCGGGCGACTGCGCCGTCAGCCGCTCGATGCTCTCCTGCACCCGCTCGGCCGAACGCCCGTTGACCCCGACACGGGCACCGGCCCGGGCCAGGCCCGTGGCGATCGCCGCGCCGATGCCCTGGGTGGAGCCGGTGACCAGCGCCGTCCGCCCCTTCAGATCGATCCGCATGTTCCGTATCCATTCTCGTAGAGGCTCGTCGGGTCCGGCCGGGGTCTCGTCAGCGTCTTCTCCGAGCGCTGACGCTGTCATGCGTCCGTGCGGTGTCCGCGTGCGGCGCACCGCACGTCACGCGAGGATGTAGACGGCTCGGGGCGGAACTCGACATGAGGAGATCGACGTCGTGCTCATCATCGTCGCGATGGTCCTGGGAACGGTCAGCGTGGTCTGCATCGGCGTCACCGCCCGCCAGTGCACGACGGACGACATCACGATCGGCCCGCCGATCGTCGCCCTCCTGACGGCGTTCACCTCGGTGGCGCTGATGCTGACGGCCACCGCCTACGGACACTGACGCCCCGGACGGGCATCAGCCCGGCCGGCCGTCCTCGTCGACGACGTGAACGGCGGCCTCCTCGGCCGACGCCGCACCTCCGTCGATGCCGATGTCCTCGGCCAGCATGTCCTTCTCGGCGTCCTCATGGGCGCCCTCGTCCGGCGCCACGAGCCGGCCCGAGCGAGCGGTGCCGACCTCGTCGTCGAGCGGTTCGCCCTCGCCGTCGCGCAGGTCGCCGACGCCGTCGCCGTCCTCCTCCCCCGACTCCAGCGCCTCGTACTCGTCGACCACGGGATCCGCGCGCTCCTCGGCCAGCCGCTCGTCGAGGCTCTCGCCCTCCCGCTGCTCCGCCGCGGTGGTGCCGGTGTGCTCGACACCGAGCGGGCGCTCGGGGGGCGACCACCCCTCGTCGTGCGGGTCGACACCGCGGTCGCTCAGGGTGTCCTCCGCCTCCAGGGCCCCCTCGTCGTCACGCGCCTCCGGTTCGCCCGGCTGGTACACCTCGTCGCCCATGAGCGTCTCGTCGTTCCCGTCGGTCATCCCGCGTCACCTCGTTTCCTCGTCCCCCGTGCCTGTTCGTCCCCCTCCCCGACACGTAACCAGCCTGCGCCAGGTCACGCATATCGGCCCCTTGTAAATGCCGCGGGGACGCTCTCGCGGGGCACCACCACGATCTGCACGTCGTCCTCGTAGACGACGCGCCCGGGGTCGGTCGAGGTCACCTTTCCCCACGGGACGCCGTGCGCGTCGAGGATCTCCAGATAGCCGTCCATCCGCTCGACGAGGTGGGTGGCGGACGGCTTGAACCAGGCAGTGGCACCCGGATTGACCGCGGGGTCGTAGACCGACGGGTCGACGGTGGACGGGTCGGTGTACGCGGCGTCGTACCAAGAGTTGTTCTCCCGCCGGAAGCGCTCCTGTTCGGTGCTGAGCCGCCCCTCGCGGCCGAGGTTGTTCACCAGCCCGAACACGCCCTTGAAGTGACCGCTTGCATCCGACGCGGCTGCTTGGAACCGCACATACTCGATCGCCATCGGGCGATCTTTTCACGCGTGCCCCCGAGAGCTCAGGCCGCGTGCTGGTACGCCGGATACGTGAGATATCCCGAGTCGCCGCCCTGGTAGTACGTGGCTTCGTCCACGGGAGCGAGGGGCAGGCCGGTGCGCATGCGTTCTACCAGGTCGGGGTTGGCGATGAAGCCGCGGCCGAAGCTGATCAGGTCCGCTCCCAGGCCGAGCCAGTGCGCGGCCTCGGCCGGTCCTGTCTGCTTCGGGCCCATGGGGAGGACCGGGTTCATGATCAGCGTGCCTGGCCAGGTACGGCGCAGGGCGGTGAGCACCGGCTCCTCTGCGGTCGCTTCCACATGCACGTAGGCGAGGTCGAGGCGGGCGAGTTCGGTCAGCAGCCCGGTGTAGAGCTCGGGCACATCGGTCTCCTCGACGCCCCAGAAGCCGCCGCCCGGGGAGAGCCGGATGCCGGTCCTGGCGGCGCCGACGGCCTCGACGGTGGCGGTGGCGGCCTCCACGGCGAACCGGATCCGGCCGGCGACCGTGCCGCCGTAGCCGTCCGTGCGCAGGTTGGCGTTGGACGAGAGGAACTGGGAGATCAAGTAGCCGTTGGCACCGTGCAGTTCGACCCCGTCGAATCCTGCGTCGACCGCGCGGCGGGCCGCGTCCGCGTACGCCTGGGCGTGCTCGGGCACCTCGGCGGTCTCCAGGGCGCGCGGCAGGGGCGCGGGCTTGGGGCCGGTCGGCGTGAAGACGTCGCCGACGGCGGGCACGGCCGAGGGGCCGACGGGCCGCAGGCCGGTGGTGTCCCGGTGCGAGACCCGGCCGCCGTGCATGATCTGGGCGAAGATCCGGCCGCCGTTGACGTGCACGGCGTCGGTGACCGCCCGCCACGACGCGGTCTGCTCGTCGGTGTGCAGGCCGGGTGTGCCGGGGTTGGACTGTCCGACGAGGCTGGGCTGCACGCCCTCGGACACGATGAGCCCGGCCGTCGCGCGCTGTGCGTAGTACGTCGCCATCGAGGGCGTCGCGAGTCCTCCGGCACCGGCCCTGACCCGGGTCATCGGGGCCATCACGGTGCGGTTGGGCAGGGCCAGGTCGCCGAGCCGGTAGCTGCTGAACAAGGTCGTCACGTCGGGCTCCTTCGTATGTTCCGTCGCCCTGGTCCGGGCGACGGAGTTACGCTAGAACCTGACATTGACGTCAGAGGCAAGTGTTGTGGCGGAGTTCGTTCTCAGGAGGTCGTCGTGCGGATCGGGGAGCTCGCGGCGCGGGCCGGCGTCAGCGTTCGGTCGCTTCGGTACTACGAGGAGCAGGGGCTGCTCACCAGCAGCCGCAGCGCCAGTGGGCAGCGGCACTACACCGACGACGAGGTCGAGCGGGTGCGGCTGATCCAGCGCCTGTACGCGGGGGGCCTGTCGAGCCGCACCGTCGCCGAGCTGCTGCCCTGCGTGGACGCGCCGAGCGAGCGCAATTCCGACGCGGCCCTGGTGCGGATGGCGCAGGAGCGCGACCGGCTCTCGGAGCACCTCGACGATCTCGTACGGACCCGGGACGCACTGGACGGCCTGATGAGCACGGCCCGGGCGCATCGCGCGACGCTGCGGCCCGCCGTGGCGAGCTGAGGCGCCCGGGCGTCAGGGGGTGCGCAGCCACACCCCCGTGTCGGGCGGCACCTGCCCGTCGGCCAGTGGTTGCGAGGTCAGCAGGACGGCGGTGTGCGGGGGCAGGTCCACCGGGCGGCCGGAAAGGTTGACCAGGCAGGTGAAGCCGGCGCCGCGGGTGAAGGCGAGGACTCCGTCGGGAGCGTCCCTCCAACTCAACTCACCGTCTCCCAGAGCAGGTTCGGCGCGGCGCAGGGCAAGGGCAGCACGGTAGAGGTTCAGCGTGGAGTCCGGGTCGCGGTCCTGCGCGGCGACGCTGAGCCCGGCCCAGGAGGATGGCTGCGGAAGCCAGGGGCGGTCCGCGCCGTCGGGCGAGAATCCGTAGGGCTCCTCGGTGCCGTGCCAGGGCAGCGGTACGCGGCAGCCGTCGCGGCCGGGGTCGGCACCGCCGGTGCGGTGGTAGATGGGATCGTCCCGGCGGTCGGCGGGGATGTCCTCGACCTCGGGCAGGCCGAGTTCCTCGCCCTGGTAGATGTAGACCGCCCCGGGCAGGGCCGTGGTCAGCAGCGCGGCGGCGCGGGCCCGGCGGCGGCCGAGCTCCTCGTCGACGACGGGGTTGAACTGGCGGATGCCGCCGGCGGTGCTGGTGTCGGGGCGGCCGTAGCGGGTGACGTGCCGGGTGACGTCGTGGTTGGAGAGGACCCAGGTGCTGGGGGCGCCGACGGCGGCGTGCGCGGCGAGTGTGGCGTCGACGCAGGCGCGCAGCGCATCGGCGTCCCAACCGCAGCCGAGGAAGTCGAAGTTGAAGGCGGTGTGCAGTTCGTCGGCGCGCAGATACGCGGCGAACCGGTCGGTGTCGGCGAGCCACACCTCACCGATGAGGGCGCGCGGCTCGGGGTAGGAGTCGGCGACGGCGCGCCAGCCGCGGTAGATGGCGTGGTTCTCGTCGCGGTCGACGTAGGGGTGCGGGACGGGGAGGGCGCCGTGCTGGTCGAAGTCGGGCAGCTCGGGGTCCTTGCTGCACATCGCGGCGGAGTCGACCCGGATGCCGTCGACGCCGCGGTCGAACCAGAAGCGGAGCACGTCCTCGTACTCGGCGCGGACACCGGCGTCGCGCCAGTTGAGGTCGGGCTGTTCGGGGGCGAACAGGTGGAGGTACCACTGTCCGTCGGGCAGCCGGGTCCAGGCGGGGCCGCCGAAGACGGACTCCCAGCCGTTCGGGGGGAGTTCGCCGTCGGCGCCACGCCCGTCACGGAACCAGAACCGCTCGCGCTCGGCGGAGCCGGGCGCCGCGCCGAGCGCCTCACGGAACCAACGGTGTTCGTTCGACACGTGGTTGGGGACGACGTCCACGATGACCCGGATTCCGTGCTCGTGCGCCTCGGCGATCAGTTTCTCCGCCTCGTCGAGGGTGCCGAAACGCGGGTCGATCGCGCGGAAGTCGGTGACGTCGTACCCGGCGTCGGCCATCGGTGTCAGATACCAGGGGCTGAACCAGATCGCCTCCACGCCCAGGTCCCGGAGGTGGTCGAGGCGGGAGCGCACGCCGGCCAGGTCACCGGTGCCGTCACCGTTCCCGTCGGCGAAGCTGCGCGGGTAGAGCTGGTAGATGGCGGCGTGCCGCCACCATCCGGTGCTGCTCTGGTTCATGCTTCCTGCTTTCGTGAGGTGCGACGGCGCGGTGGGTGCTGTCGGCTGAAGCCGCCGTCTACCAGCCGGAGTTGCCGGCGCCGCGGGTGGCGGTGAAGCCGCCGGCGAGGTCGAGTCCGCCCGTGGCGGCGCCGGTGACGGTGGCGCCGGAGAAGGTGCCCGCGCCGGCGGCGTTGATCTCGATGCCGTAGTGCCCGGCCCTCTCGATGCGCAGGTTGTCGACGCGGAGGTCGGCGACCCGCTTCTGGTAGGAGACGAGCAGACCGCTGTAGGTGGAGTCGAGGACGTCGTTGTCCGTCAGGACGACGGGCGCGGTGATGTCGGAAGTGTCGGCGTAGACCCACAGCGCGCCGAGCTTCGCATTCCAGTTGGGCTCATAACTCCCGGTGCGCGCAAGGGTGTTGCGGGCTACGGTGGTGGTGCCGCTGAAGGGTTCGCCGAAGCGCGTGCTGACGGCTATGCCGGCGGCCGACGTCACGGTGTCGGTGATCGTGTTGTCCTCGACGCTGTTGTCGCTGCCGCCGTAGACGGCCGCGCCGTTCGCCAGCAGGGGCAGTTGCACCGTGTTGCCGCGGAAGGCGTTGCCGGTCGCTGTCCCGCCGTCGGACCACATGGCCAGGGCGTCGTCGCCGGTGCCGCGGATGCTGCTGTTGGAGACGACGGTGTCCCGGACGGCGCCGTGCAGGTTGACGCCGTCGGCGTAGGTGTCGCGGATGCGCAGGTCGCTCGCGCGCAGTCCGGTGGTCGGGGCGTTGATCCACAGGCCGACCTTGGTGTGCTGGATCCACACGTTCTTGATGACGGAGCCGGTGCCGAAGTCCCCTTCGATCGCGGCCTGTCCCCCGGCGTCGTCGCGGACGGTGTTGTCGCCGTCGATCATGAGGTCCTGGACGCTGCTCGTGCCGCCCTGCCCGTACAGGCCGCCCTTGAGGCCGGTGCCGCGCAGCACGGTGTGCCACTCGCCCGCGCCGCGCAGGGCGACGCCGCTCAGGTTCACATGGTCGGAGAGGTGGTAGGTGCCGGCCGGGAGCCACAGCCCGTCGCCGTCGTTCTTGGCGCGGGCGAGGGCGTCGTTGAGGGCGGCGGTGTCGTCCTGGCCGTCGTCCGGCGTGACGCCGAGGTCCGTGGCGGAGACGTAGCCGCTCGGCATGGTGGCCGCCGCGGGCGCCTCTTCGGTCTCCAGCAGGTCGACGGTGTACGAGGCGGCCGTGTCGGCGGCGTCCTTCTGGAGCCGCAGGACGGTCCCGGCGGGCAGGGTCCTGCCGAGCAGCGCTCTGGTCTCGTCGAAGAAGCGGTGTCCCGAGCCGTCGGACGGGTTGTTGGTGTAGGGGTACTGGCCGTACACCCAGCTGTGGCGCGAGGTGAGGTGAAGGTCGGTGAGTGCGGTGCCGTCGGCGTAGACGCTGAGGGTGGCGTCCTGGCCCCGGCCGTCGGCGCTGTCGGGGATCGAGTAGCGCAGGTTGAGCGCGTTGGCGGCCTGCGTGAGCTTGAACTCGACGTAGGAGCCGGTCTCTTGGAGCTTGACGGCCGTGCGGCCCGACGCCTCGGAGGCGGGCGTGAGGTAAGTGCGGTCGGGGCCGATGGCCGGGGCGTCGGTGGTGCCGTTCTCCGCTTCGTACGTCGTGTACGGGAGGGAGGCGCCGCGCGCTTGGGCGGCCACCGCGGGGTGTCCCGCGGTCAGGGCGGCGGTCAGGGCGAGTGCGCCGGTCAGTGCGGTGGCAGCGGTTCGTGGGGTCCGGTGCTTGATGCGGCTCACAGCGGTTCCTTCCATGAGGGGGTGAGTCGTGGGGGGACTGTGGTTCAGCCCTTGAGGCTGCCGGCGGTGAGGCCGGAGATGATGTGGCGTTGGAAGATCAGGAAGAGGGCGAGCAGGGGCACGGACGCCATGACCATTCCGGCGAGGAGCTGGTTGGCGGGCATGAACTCCGCGAGCCGGTTCAGGGCGACGGTGACGGGCTGGCGGGCCGGGTCCGGCAGGACGAGCAGCGGCCAGAGGAAGTCCTTCCACACGCCGACCACGGCGAAGATCGACACGACGGCGAGCACCGGCCGCGACAGGGGCAGCACGACGGAGACGAGCACGCGGACGGGGCCCGCGCCGTCGATGCGGGCGGCGTCGAGGAGTTCGGCCGGGATCTGGTCGAAGAAGCGCTTCAGGATGAAGATGTTGAACGCGTTGGCGCAGGCCGGAAGCCAGATCGCCCAGGGCGTGTTGATGAGGTTGACGTGCAGCAGGGGCACGTCCGTGACGGTCAGATAGGTGGGGACGAGCAGGGCGGACACCGGCAGCATCAGTGTGGCGAGCATCATGCCGAGGACGACGTTGCCCAGGGCCGGGCGGAGCTTGGACAGGGCGTAGGCGGCGGACACGTCGACGACGAGCTGCAGCAGCCAGGCGCCGAGGGCCAGCAGCAGGGTGTTGAGGAAGTACTGGCCGAGTCCGACGTTGGTCCAGGCGTGGCCGTACGACTCGGGGTGCCAGCTCCCGGGCAGCAACGTCGGTGTGGGAGCGGCCAGTTCGGTCGACGATTTGAGGGCGCCGGACGCCATCCAGTAGAGCGGGAAGACGAAGGCGAGCGTGAAGCCGGTGACGGTGGCGCCGAGGACGACGCGGTAGAGGACGCGGCCGGTGCGGCGGTCCAGTTCGGTGGGCGCGATGAGGGTGCGCTCGGCGGAGGCGGGCATGGTCGCGGAGTCCTTTCAGCTCTTGCCGCGGGTCAGCCGCAGATATCCGGCGGCGAACAGTCCGAGGACGACGAAGAGGAGGGTGCTCATGGCGCTGGCCATGCCGAAGTCGTTGTAGACGAACGCGTAGCGGTAGAGCAGGAGCAGCACGGTGACGGTGGCGTCGTCGGGTCCGCCGCCGGTGAGCACGAACGGCTCGATGAAGACCTGCATGGTGCCGATGATCTGCAGCAGCAGCGTGATCATCAGGATGAACCGCGTCTGCGGGAGCGTGATGTGCCACAGCCGCTGCCGGATCGACGCGCCGTCCAGCTCGGCGGCCTCGTACAGGTCGCCGGGGATCGAGCCGAGTGCCGCGAGGTAGATGAGCGTGGTGGTGCCCATGTTGGCCCAGGTGGAGACGAGAACCAGGGAGACCATGGCGAGGTGCTCGGACTCCAGCCACTGCTGGGCCGGCAGGTGCAGGATGTCCAGGGCGTTGTTGAAGAGGCCCGGTCCGGGATCGTAGAACCAGCGCCACAGCAGCATCGTGACGATCGGCGGCAGCATCACCGGCAGATAGACGGTCATCCGCAGGTAACCGCGGGCGTGCCGGAACTCGTTGAGGACGACGGCGATCACGAAGGGCGCGGCGAAGCCGAGGACGAGGGCGAGCAGCGTGAAGTAGCCGGTGTTGCGCCACGCGGTGAGGAAGAGCGGGTCGGCGAAGAGGCGGCGGAAGTTGTCGAGGCCGACCCACTGGGCTGGCTGGGCGAAGGTGACCTGCTGGAAGCCGAGGAGCCAGCCGCGCACGATCGGGTACCAGGAGAAGAACGCGAAGCAGATCACGCCCGCGGCGAGGAAGGCGTAGGCGATCAGGTGGTCGCGCAGGCGGCGTGCCCTGCGGGACGGCGGTGTCTTGGAGGTGGCGTGCCGGGAGGGCGCGGAGGTCTCGCGTGCGGGGGCGACGGTCGGTGCTGTCATGTCACTTGACCGTCGCGAGGATGCCGTCGGCCTTCTTCGACGCATCCTTCAGGAGCTGGTCGAGATCGGCGTCCTTCTTGGTGAGGACGGCCTGCATCACACTGTCGAGGACGGTGTAGATCTGCTGGGCGGCGGGCGGTTCGACCTTCTGCTCCAGCTCGGCGTTGCCCTCGACGAACGGCTTGTAGTTGTCGCGCGGGACGTTGGCGTACTTGGCGTGGCTCGCCTCCTGCTTGTCGGACGCGGTGCCGTCGAAGAGCTGGTCCAGGGGCAGCCCGATCGGTACGTCGTTGCCGGAGGCCCGCTTGTCCTCGTAGGCGGTGCGGTCGGGGTTGAGGTACTTCCACTGGATCCACTGCAGCCCGGCCCTGATCTTCTCCGGGGACGCCTTGGGGTTGACCATGAAGCCGTTGCCGCCGCCCAGGGTGGCGGTGCCGGGCATCGCGGCGACGCCGAACTCGCTGTACTTGCGCTCGAACTGCTTGACGATGGTGGGGATGTTGTCGGGTCCGGCCATGTACATCCCGAGCTTGCCGGCGCCCATCATCTTCTGGACGTCCTCGATCTGGAGCAGCTGCCGCGAGCCCATGGAGTCGTCGGTCCAGCGCATGGCGTGGAGCATCCGCAGCGCCTGCCGTCCGGCGTCGCTGTCGAAGGCGGCGTGCCATCTGCCGCTGTCCCGGACGGCTATGTCGCCGCCCATGGAGTACACCCACGACGTGAAGTGCCAGCCGCCCTGGTTGTTCTTGCTGTAGTCGGCGTAGCCGACCGTGCCGTCGCCGAGCGCGCTGATCTTCTTCGCGGCGGCACGGACACCGTCCCAGGTGGTCGGGGGCTCGTCCGGGTCGAGGCCCGCCTTCTCGAACAGGTCGCGGTTGTAGATCAGACCCAGGGAGTACTGCCCGTTGGGCAGGCCGTACAGCTTGCCGTCCGGACCCGTGAAGACCTTCTTGTACGCGGGCTTGAGGTCGGCGACGTACGGCAGGTCCTTCACGTACGGGGTGATGTCCGCGGCCTGACGGCGGGCGATCAGGCCCGCCGGATCGGTGAAGTAGACGTAGTAGACGTCCTCCAGCTGCCCCCCGGCCAGCTTCGCGGAGAACGTCTTCGGGTCCATCTGCCCCTCACGGGCGTCGATCCGGATCTTGGGGTGGGCCTTCTCGAAAGCCTTGACGTCCTGCTCGAAGTACGTGCGGTCCACCGGCTGCGTCTTCGGCGGCATCCCGTTCACCGAGATCGTGACCACGCCGTCCTTGCCGCCCTCGGACGGCGAACCGCCGCAGGCGGCGAGCCCCCACGTCAGCGTGCAGGCCATGCCCGCACCGATGAACCCACGACGGCTCAGCGCACCAGTCATCACTGATCAGCCTTCCTGCATACGGGAACGAGCTGCGCCCCGGAATCCGAGCGGTGGGCGTCAGCGAATACGCAGAAGTTAGAAGGCGAGACTGCAAGCGGTCAATAATTTCACGCAAATTTCTGCTCAATGGACGACGCCACGGGGTCGGCCGCTCCGCTCAGCGGGAGCGGGCCGCCGTGGAGCCCCGCACGATCAGCTCGGTCTCGAAGTACATCGGAGCGTCGGCCACGACATGCCCTCTGACCTGCATCATCAGCGCGTCGACCGCGGCCTCGGCCATGGCCGCGACGGGCTGGCGCGCGGTCGTCAGCGGCGGGTCGACGGCACCCATGAACGCGGAGTCGTCGAAACCCACGACGGACAGGTCCTTCGGCACGTCGAGACCTGCCCGCCGCACCCCGCGGATCACACCGAGCGCCAGCGCGTCACTGGCACAGACGACGGCCGTGGCGCCCGCCCGCAACAGCCCCGGCACCGCCCCGGCGCCGCCGGCGACCGAGAAGAGCGAGGGCACGACCAGCGGCCGCCACACCTCCGACGGCACGCCCCTGGCCTGCCAGAACGCCGCGAACCCCGACAGCTTGTACGCCGACGGCACATGCCCGACCGGCCCGATGAGCAGCCCGATCCGCTCATGCCCGAGCGCGGCGAGATGGCTCAGCGCCCGCTCGACGGCGCGGGCGTCGTCGGCCCGCACCTGGACCGCGCCGGGCATCTCGTCGGCGGCGTTGATCAGGACGATCGGCACGCCCTGATCACGCAGCGCCTTACCCTGCGCCTCCCCCGCATCCGCGTAGCTGGAGCCGATGAAGACGATGCCGCCGACGTTCTGCGACAGCAGCATCTCCACATAGTTCGCCTCGGAGACGCCGTCCGCCGTGCGGGTGCACAGCACCGGCACCAGGCCGCGCTTGTTCAGCCGCCCCGCCAGCGCCTCGGCGAACGCGGGGAACACGGGATTCTGCAGGTCGGGCACGACGATGCCGATCAGCGGGGCGCGACCGGTCCGGCCACTCGCGGGCCGGTCGAACCCGAGGACGTCGAGCGCCCTGAGCACGCGGTCCCGGGTGGCGGGGGCGACGACGGGACTGCCGTTCAGCACGCGGCGGACCGTCACTTCGCTCACATCGGCGAAGGCGGCCACCTGGGAGATTCGGTTCTTCACGTCCGGCACGGTACTGCAGTACAGCAAATTTTGAACAGATTCACGCAAGTCAAAGACAGTAGAAGACAGCGTGGAACAGGGGGGTCAAAGGCGTCCCGCGATCCTTCGAGCCGACGTTTCGACCGTGCCGCGGATCTTGACAGGCTCATGTCGCAACGGGAAATTGGCTGAGCCACTCTTCCAATTGGAGTTCGCCCATGTCCGCTGAGCTGCTCTCCATCCTCGTCCTGGCGGTCATCTTCGTGATCGCCACCACCCGCTCCGTCAACATGGGAGCCCTCGCCTTCGCCGCGGCCTTCGCGGTCGGCGGCCTGGCCGCCGATCTCGACGCCGACGCCGTGTTCGCGGGCTTCCCCGGGGATCTCTTCGTGGTCCTCGCCGGGGTCACATACCTGTTCGCCATCGCCCGCGCCAACGGCACGACCGACTGGCTGGTGCATGCCTCGGTCCGGCTGGTGGGCGGCCGGGTCGCGCTGATCCCCTGGATGATGTTCGCCGTCACCGCCGCGCTCACCGCGATCGGCGCCGTCAGCCCGGGGGCGGTGGCGATCGTAGCGCCGCTGGCGCTCGGATTCGCCGCGCAGTACGGCATCAGCCCGCTGCTGATGGGGATCATGGTGGTCCACGGCGCGCAGGCCGGCGGCTTCTCCCCGACCAGCGTCTACGGCTCGACGGTGAACAGCATCGTCGACCGTGAGCACCTGCCCGGGAACGAGGGCGCCCTCTTCCTCGCGAGCCTCGTCGTGAACACGGTCATCGCGGGCATCGTCTACACCGTGTTGATGCGGCGCGGCGGCGTCCCCGAGCGCGTGCCCCAGCATGCCGCGGTGACAATCGGCGGCGGCTCCACGCAGGCGTCGGACCCGTCACAGGAACCGCCGGCGGAACAACAGCGGGGTGTGCCCGCGGCCCCGGCCCCCGTCGCGGAGCGCCTGGACGGCCCGCGCATCGCCACCCTCACGGGGCTCGTCGCCCTCGTCGTCGGGGCGCTCGCCTTCGACCTCGACGTCGGCCTCACGGCGATCACGATCGCGGTACTGCTCAGTGTCGTGTGGCCCGCGACGAGCAAGACCGCGGTAGCCGAGATCTCCTGGTCGACGGTCTTCCTCATCTGCGGCGTGCTCACGTATGTGAGCGTGCTGGACGAGATGGGCACCATCAAGTGGGCCGGGAACGCCGTCGGCGACATCGGCGTCCCGCTGCTCGCCGCCCTGCTGCTCTGCTACATCGGCGCGATCGTCTCGGCGTTCGCCTCGTCCGTCGGCATCATCGGCGCGCTGATCCCGCTGGCCGTGCCGTTTCTCGCGGCGGGCGAGGTCGGCGCGGTGGGCATGGTGGCGGCGCTCGCCGTGTCGGCGACCGTGGTCGATGTCAGCCCGTTCTCCACCAACGGGGCGCTGGTGCTCGCGAACGCGGAGGACGTCGACCGGGACGTGTTCTTCCGTCAGTTGATGCTGTACGGAGCGGCGGTCGTGGTCGTCGCCCCCGCCGCGGTGTGGCTGGCCTTTGTGGTGACGGGCCTCGGGTGAGGCGCGGGCGCGCGAGGGTGCGTGCTGTCCGTCGCCCTGTCCAGTCGGGTGGCCCGCTTCGGGGGCACGGGCGTACCTCATGGGGTGGTGCTGCCCGCCGATCCCTTACGTGATCTTGCGCGGGTGGGAGGGCTGAACATGTCGGCTCCGCGCCGACTGCTCGCCGCACTTCCCATCGATGGACTTCCTGTCGATGTATCCATCTATCGATCTGTCGATCCACCGGAACGAGGTCGTCGCATGCGCCGTACCGGATTCCTGATCCTGGCCGCCGTCCCGCTGCTGTTCGGTTTCACCCCCGCGGCCGACCCGGCCGTCACCGTGACCGCGCCGGCCGCGGGCTCCGTGCACCGGACGGGCGGCAGCCTGTTCGTGACCTGGCACAACGGCACCGGACGGGCCGTGGACATGTGGCTCGTGCGCGGCGGCGCGGCCCGCGTGGCGCTGCTCGCCGCGAAGCTCAGTGCCGCGCCGTCGGGCGAGTCGGCGACCGTCCTGCCCGATGTGCCGGAGGGCAGGGGCTACGCCATCGAGGTCGTCGCCCGCGACGGCGGCGAGCACGGCTACAGCCCGTCCTTCACCGTGGGCCGCCAGGCCGCCCAGGGGCCGCCGGCGCGGCGGGCCCCCGGGCTCGGCTCCCGCTAGGAGCGCAGCTCGACGTCGTGCCGGACCGTCTCCGACGGGCGCTCCACGGTGACCAGTTCGGCGCGCGGCGCGTGCCGGGAGGCGGAGATCACCAGGGTGTGCGTGCCGAGCGGCAGCGACTCCACGGTGTAACTCCCCGCTGTCACCGGCGACTTGGCGAGTCGCTTGCCGCGGCCGCTGATCACCGTCACCCAGGCGGGGCACCCTTCGGGGTGTGTGGTGCAGCGCACGTCGCCTTCGAGGCGGGCCGTTCCGACGGGCGCGGGAACGCGGTGCTGCGGTTCGTTCCAGGCCGCCATCACGGAGCGGGTGCGCCGCTGCATGGGTGTGGCGGGCGCCTGCGCGGTGCGGCCTTCGGCTGCGACCGGGAGGCCGGCCTGCTCGGCGTACGCGGCGAGGGTCTCGTCGAGGGCGTCGAGTTCACGCAGCGCGGTGCCGAGGCGCCGGGCGCGCGGGCCGGGCGGGGCCGGGGCGAGTTCCGCCTCCAGCTCGCGCACGAGCGGGCCCACGCGGCGCCAGGCGCCGGCCCCCTCCGGCTCGCCGCCGGCGAAGAACCGGTCGAGTTCCTTGAGGGACGCGGTGAGAGTCGTGGTGACCAGCCGGGCGCGTTCGGCCAGGCGCGGGGAGAGGTCCACGTCGATGTCGGCGGCCACGGCCAGCGCGCGGGCGTGGCCCGTCGCCGTGGCGAGGAGCGCCACCCGGTGCTCGGCGGCGGGTCCGCGCACGCCGACGGGCATCCGCACCAGGGGCCGTACGACGCTCTGCACCTGGCTCAGCGCGGCGTCCACCGCGCGGGCCGCGCCGCGCAGCCGTACGGGCTCGTCCGGCCGGGACCAGCGCTGCTCGACCTGCATGACGACCTGGGCGAGCGCGTCGACGTAACCGCGCTCGGCCTCCTTGACGACGGTGCGGCGGGAGAGCGGGAAGATCAGCGCGGCGCAGGCGGTGGCGACGAGGACGCCGATGCCGTTGTCGAGGAGGCGCTCCCCCAGCAGGTGGTTCATGCCGCTGTCGGGGGTGGTCAGGGCGTAGAGCTGGACGAGGGCGACGACGAGCCCGACCACCCAGCAGGCGTAGGCGCGCTGCATGCCCCAGGCGCCGAGGGTGAGGCCCGCGACGATGACGGCGAGTGTCGCGTAGACGTGGTCGCGGCCGATGAGGTGCAGGATGACGATGCCGAGCACCGCCCCGATCGCGGTGCCGACCATGCGGTGGCCGAACTTGCGCAGGCGTTCGTGGGTGGTGTTGGTGCCGAACAGCGTGATCATCACGCCGACGAGACCCCAGTAGAAGCGGTGCGGGTCGATGGCGTCGGAGATCGGGCAGACGATCGCGGCGGCGACGGCGGCGTGCGCGGGGACCCGGATGAACGGGATGACGCGGCGCCAGCCGGACTCGGAGCCCGCGGCGAGGACGCGCCGCGCGGGGCCCGCGGAGCCGGGCAGCCGGTTGTTCTCCAGGGCGACGGTGGGCTGGAACGGGACGTCGGCCGGGCTGGTCGAGGTGGTGTGGCCGAGGGCGAGCCAGTTGTGCAGGGACGCGGCGAGCGAGTCCAGGAGGTGGCCGATGCGGCGGGCGAGCACGGCGGCCTCGACGTCGTCGGCCGGTGCGGCCGGGTCGCGCAGGACCGTCTCGGCGCGTTCCTGGATGTGGGCCGCCGCCGGGTGGAGCCCCTCGGCCTTGCCGAGCGGGGTGTCGCGGGCCAGCACGAGGCCGACCGCGAGGGCTTCGCGCAGCGGCTCGGGGACGGGCCGCAGGGTCAGGTCGGTGGCGGCCTGGCCGATGCCGCGCAAGGCGAGTTCGGCGTCGAACAGGTGGCGGTGCAGCAGTTCGGCCGAGGTCGGGTCGGCGGCGACCTCGGGCTGGGCGAGGCGCCCGTCGATGGTGACGGTGGTGATGTTCAGGCGGCGCAGGGAGCGGTTCATGCGGCGCACGACCCGCTCCCGGTCGGCGTCGGGGTCGAGGGCGTCGACGGCGGCGTCGGCCACCCGCCGGGCCTCCACGACGAAGGCGCGCTGGGTGCGCAGCAGGTCTTCGCGGGGCATGGGGTAGCAGAGCAGCAGCCGGGTCACGAGGACCGCCGCGGCGGAGACGAGGGCGACGGCGAAGGCCTTGCCGACGAGGGCGGCCGGGATGCCCGCGAGCATGCCGACCATCAGGCCGTTGAAGAGCATCATGCCGGTGAGCAGGGCCATCGGCCCGAACCTGGCGAGGAAGAACGTCAGCGCGAGCGCGGCGATCATCAGGACCATCTGCGGGACGCGCTGCCCGTTCAGGCTCGCGCACAGCCACAGCACGGCGGTGTACGGGAACGGCATCCACAGGATGGCGCGGGCGAGCCGGTCCCAGGTGTTCTCGGCGACCGCGAACGCGCTCATCAGGCCCATCATCCCGGCGACCATCATGCCGATCATGGGCGGGATCTTCAGCGCCTCGGCCATCCCGTAGCCGACGGCGAGGGAGGTGACCATGGCGACCAACGACCGCCAGCCCGACTGGAGTTGACCGAGCCCCGGGTCGGCCGCGAGCACCCAGTCCCACCATCTGCGCGGGCCGGCGACCCGGTGGGGCGCGAGGTCCGTTGCGGCGGCCGCGTGCGGGGTGGAGGTGTCCGGCAGTGTGTCCGGGGTGGTCAAGTGGTCTCCGATTCCATGGCGTGTACGAGTACGGCGATGGCGTCCCGCGCGGATCCGACCGCGCGCACCGCGTGCTCAGGGTCGTCGATGCTGCCGTCGAGGGCGGCGAGCAGGGCCCCGGCCATCCGGCGGCGGCCGCGTTCGAGCAGGTCGCGTCCGGCAGGCGTCAGCTCCGTCCGCACCACGCGCCGGTCGGCCGCGCAGCGCTGCCGCTCGACGAGTCCGACTTCTTCGAGCTTCTGCAGGATCACGGTGACCCGCGGCTGGGCCATCCCGGTCGCGGCGGCGAGTTCGGTCACCCGGCGCGGCGCCGCTTCGAGCGCGTCCAGCAGGGCGACCTGGCTGCGTGTGAGCCCGAACTCCCCTGCCTTGAACAGGGCTTGGGTCAGTTGCCCGATCCCCCGCAGCAGGCCGCGGGCGGCGCCTTCGATCCGCCGGGCCTCGAGGGGTTCGACGGACCCCGAGGGTAGATGCATACCGAAATTATATACATGCCACATACAAACATCTGACCGGGGTCGGCGCGGGGCCCTACTGCCCCGCCCCACCCGACTCCGCGTAGATCACCAGCGTCCGCTCCGGCTGCCCGGCCACGTGGAACGCCGTGTAGTCGTACGTGACCACGCCCCTGCCCGGCGATCGCAGCCGCTTGCGCCCGCCCCGGCGCGTCCCCACCTCGAACCGGGGCCACCACTCCCGCACCTCGGGACTGCCCTCGTGGAGCTCCTCGACGAGCCGCGCGTACCGGGGGTCGCCCGCATGCTCGCCGGCCAGGGTGCGCACCCGGGCCAGCAGACCCCGCGCCTCGGGCTCCCAGTCGACCACGACATCCCGCGCCAGCGGCTCCAGGAAGGTCCAGCGCACGAGATTGGGCCGCCGGCCGTCGTCGGTGACCAGACGCGGGAACGTCTCCTCGGCAGCCTGGTTGCGACTGAGCACGTCGTACGTGCCGTCGATGACATACGCGGGATGCGGCTGGAGCAGCAGAGGAACCGCGGCGACCTCCGCGGCGAGCGGCTCCGCGTCGGGGGGGTCGGCGGCCGGGGCGCGCCCGGCGAGCTGGAACAGGTGGTCGCGCTCGTTCGGTGAGAGCCGCAGCGCGGTGGCGAGCGCGTCGAGGACCTGGTCGGAGGCGCGGATGTCGCGGCCCTGCTCCAGGTACGTGTACCAAGTGGCGCTCATCCCGGCGAGCAGGGCCAGCTCCTCCCGCCGCAGCCCCGGGGTCCTGCGCCGCCCGGTCGACGGCAGCCCCGCCTCGGCCGGGGTGATCCGCGCCCGGCGGCTGCGCAGGAACGCCCCGAGTTCACGCCGCTGCTCGGACGTCCGGTCCATGCCGCCTGCCACCTTTGGTTCCAGAATAAATGGGCTCTGGATACCAGGTTAGCCGCGGATCAGACTGACACCGAGACACAGAACGGATCTGGAAAGAGCAGGGAGAAACCCATGTCAGGGATCACGGGCAAGGTCGTGGCCATCACCGGGGCGAGCAGCGGCATCGGCGAGGCGACCGCGTTGTTGCTCGCCGAGCGCGGCGCACGTCTGGTTCTGGGCGCGCGGCGC
The DNA here is from genome assembly GCF_040655895.1 of Streptomyces sp. NPDC050264. Taxonomy (NCBI): domain Bacteria; kingdom Bacillati; phylum Actinomycetota; class Actinomycetes; order Kitasatosporales; family Streptomycetaceae; genus Streptomyces; species Streptomyces sp. NPDC050264. The sequence continues at coordinate 280,663 of NZ_JBFAKV010000006.1, read as the reverse complement.
TCGGAGCGGCTGGAGGAGCTGGTCGCCCGCATCGAGAAGGCCGGCGGCGAGGCCGTCGCGATCCGTACGGACGTGACCCGCGTCGACGACGTACGCGCCCTGGTCGGACTCGCGGGCGAGCGGTTCGGGCGGCTCGACGTACTGGTCGGCAATGCGGGGGCGGGCACCATCTCGCCGCTGGACGATCTGCGCACCGACGAGTGGGACCACATGGTCGACGTCAACATCAAGGGTGTGCTGCACGGCATCGGCGCTGCCCTGCCCGTCTTCCGGACCCAGGGCGGCGGCCACTTCGTGACGACGGCGTCCACCGCCGCGTACCGCGTCGCACCGGCGATGGCCGTCTACGCCGGCACGAAGATCGCGGTGCGGGCCATCTGCGAAGGGCTGCGCCAGGAGGCCGGGCCGACGGTGCGGGTGACCACCGTCTCGCCCGGGATGACCGCCACGCCTTTCGCCGAGGGCTCGACGAACGAGAGAGTCCGCGCCGAGATCGCCGGGATGCGGGACCGGATCGCGATCCCGCCCGCGGCGATCGCCCGGGCCATCGCGTTCGCGATCGAGCAGCCGGCCGACGTGGACGTCAACGAGATCGTCGTCCGGCCGACCGCGCAGAGCTGACCGGCACGCCTCTGCCGTCGGTAGGGCGGCGCCCGGGCCGATCGGCGTATCCGTCCCGTCCGACCTGCCCGTGGGCAGGGTCCCGGTGGGACACTCCGGACGTGAACGGGGGGATCCTCGAGCGGGATCTCGAACTGGAGCGGCTGGCCGCCGCCGTGCGGGACGCCACGGACGGCGCCGGTTCCGTCGTGCTCGTCCTGGGCGAGGCCGGGATCGGCAAGTCGTCGCTGGTGCGGGCCCTGCCGCGGGTACTGCCCCGCGGCGCCCGGCTCCTGGTCGGACACTGCGACGACCTGGCTACCGGCCGCCCGCTGGGACCGCTGCGGGACCTGGTCGGGAGCGTGGGCGCCGAGCTGGCGCGGGCGCTGCGCGACGCGGGCGACCGGCACCGGGTCCACGAGGCGCTCCATGCCGAGCTGGCCGGCGGCCCGCACCCCGCGGTGCTGGTCGTGGAGGACGTGCACTGGGCCGACGAGGCCTCCCTGGACGCGCTGCGGTACCTGGTGCGCCGGGTCGAGGGGTTGCCGGCCGTCCTTGTCCTCACCTACCGGGACGACGAGCTGGGCCGCGGCCATCCGCTGCGGCAGTTGCTCGGACTGGTGTCGGGTGCGGCCAGGGTCCACCGGCTCCCCCTGGCCCCACTGTCGCCCGAGGCGGTACGTGCCCTGAGTGCGGCGGCGGACCTCGATCCGGCGCAGGTGTACACCGTGACGTCGGGCAATCCGTTCTTCGTCGCCGAGGTGGTCGCGGCGGGCACCGCCTTTGGCGACAGCGGGGCGGTGCCGCCGACCGTGGTCGACGCCGTGCTGGCCCGGCTGCGCGGACTCTCCGACACGACCAGGGACGCCCTCGAACAGCTGGCCGTGGTGCCCTCCGCGGTGGAGCGCTCCCTCGTCGACGCCCTGCTGGGCGACGGTGAGCGCGACGGCGCGCTCGCGGCCGCCGAACAGGGCGGGCTGCTGGTCGTGGCCGTGGACCGGGTGGCGTTCCGGCACGAGATCATCCGCCGGGTGGTCGTCGACTCGCTGCCCGCGGCCCGGCGCATCGCGCTCGACCGGGCCGTGCTGTCGGCCCTGGTGAAGGACCCCGACGCCGACCGGTCGCGGATCGTGCACCACGCGGCGGCGGCAGGCGACGCCGAGGCTGTCACCCGGTTCGGGCCGGGGGCCGCGCGGGACGCTGCGCGTGCGGGGGCACACCGGGAGGCCGCCGCCCATCTGCGGCTCGTGCTCCGGCACCGGCACCGGTTCGGCCCCGCCGAACGGGCCGATCTGCTGGAGCAGTTCGCGGTCGAGAGCTACACCATCGGGGACGCCGGGGCCGCTGTCGGGGCGCAGCGCGACGCCGTAGGACTGCGCCGGGAGCTGGCCGATCTGCGGGCGCTGGGAGCCGATCTGCGCTGGCTGTCCCGCATCCACTGGTGGGCCGGTGACGCGGACGCCGCGCAGGCCGCCGCGCGCGAGGCCCTCGCCGTCCTCGAACAGGCCGGTGACGAAAGGCTGTTGGCTCTCGCCCTGAGCAACACGGCGCAACTGCGGATGCTGTCCGGCGAGGACGCGGCGGCCGCCGACTACGGCGAGCGGGCCATGGCGCTGGCCCGCTCGGCCGGCGACGCCGCGATCCTCGCGCACGCCCTCAACAACGTCGGCAGCGCCCGCTGGCGGTCCGGGGACCCGGCGGGGCAACGGCAGTTGGAGGAGAGTCTGCGGGTGGCGCTGGCCGCGGGCGAGGTGGAGCACGCCTGCCGCGCGTACGCCAACATCGTCTGGTTCCTCCTCGACGACCTGCGCCTGACCGAGGCGGACCGCTTGCTCACGCCCGCCATGGAGCTCGCCGACCGCGCCGAACACCTGGGTTTTCTCACCTATCTCCGTATCGAGCGGGCCCTGCACCGGTTCGCATCGGGCGACTGGGCGGCGGCCGAGCGGTGCGCGCTGCTCGGCGCCGACGTGTTCCCGCCCGCCCGCTGTCCCGCGCTCACCGTTCTCGCCCGGGTCCGGATCAGGCGCGGCACCGCGGGCGGCGACGAACTCCTCGACCGGGCCTGGCGGATCGCCCTGGGGACGCGCGAACTGCAGCGCACCGGACCGGTGGCGGCGGCCCGCGCCGAGGCCGCCTGGCTGCGCGGCGACCCGGCGGGCGTCGTCGCGGCGGCCGAACCGGTGCACACGCAGGCCCGGCGACTGTCGGCCCCGCCCCACCGCGCCGAACTCGGCTACTGGCTCGCCAAGGCGGGCAGGACCGTGCCGCCGTACGAGTCGTGCCACCCCTACGCGCTCCAAGCGGCGGGCCAGTGGGACAAGGCGGCCCGGGTGTGGCAGGAGGCGGGCTGCCCGTACGAGTACGCGGCCGCCCTCGCGGAGAGCCCGGACCCGGCGGACAAGATGAGCGCGCTGCGGACCCTGGACGCCTTGGGGGCGCGGCCGCTGGCCCGCCTGGTCCGTGCCGAACTGCACGCTCTCGGTGTGCGGCACGTCCCGCGCGGCCCGCACGCGGCGACCCGGCGCAATCCGGCGGGACTGACAGGCCGTCAACTCCAAGTCGTGAGGCTCCTGGTGGAAGGCCTGACCAATCCGGAGATCGCCGACCGGCTGGTCCTCTCCGTGCGCACGGTCGACAACCACGTCCGCGCGGTCCTGGAGAAGCTCGACGCGCCCACCCGGCGCCGGGCTGCCGCGCGGGCCCGTGCACTCGGGCTGCTCCCCGAGGGCGAAACGTAGGCAGGTGCGGGGCCAGAGGTGGGTGGCCGGCACGCATGCCGGGGCGGGGCCCGTGACCGTACAACAGGCGGACCACACCCATCGCTCCCCGGGGGACCGCATGACCACCACGCCCGCACAGGCGGCACGCAGCGAACTCACCGACTTCCACGGCGCGTTGATCGGACCGCAGGACACGGGGTACGGCGAGGCGCGCGCCGTCTACAACGCAATGATCGACCGGCACCCCGCGCTCGTGGCGCGCTGTGCCGACGCCGACGACGTCGCTCGGGTCATCGGCTTCGCGCGCCGGCACGCGCTGCCGCTCGCGGTGCGGGGCGGGGGCCATCACGGGGCGGGCCTCGGCACCTGCGACGACGGCGTCGTGGCGGACCTGGCGCCGCTGAACTCCGTCGAGGTCGACGCCGCCGCCCGCACCGTACGCGTCGGCGGCGGCGCCACCTGGGGGCTGGTCGACACGGCCACCCACGAGCACGGGCTGGCCACACCCAGCGGCATCATCTCCACCACGGGCGTCGGCGGGCTCGCGCTCGGCGGCGGGCTCGGCCACCTCACCCGGCGTCACGGCCTGACGGTCGACAACATCGTGGCGGCGGAGGTCGTCCTGGCCGACGGCACCCGGGTACGCGCGGATGCCGACGGGAACACGGACCTGTACTGGGCGATCCGGGGCGGCGGCGGCAACTTCGGCGTCGTCACCGCGTTCACGTTCCGGCTGCACGAGGTGGACACGGTGGTGGCGGGACCCACCTTCTGGGCGGCCGAGCAGAGCGCTGAAGTCCTCGCCGCCTACCGGGAGTTCATCCCTTCCGCGCCTCGCGACGTGAACGGCTTCTTCATGTACGCGACCGTCCCGCCGGTGCCCCCGTTCCCGGAGGAGCTGCATCACCGCAAGGTGTGCGCCGTCGTGTGGTGCCACACGAAGGACGACCCCGACGCGGCCGGCCGGGCGATGGCCCCGTTCCTCGACGCGCTCCCGGCGCCCCTGCTGCACGCCGTCGCGCCACTGCCGCACCCGGCCCTGCAGTCGATGTTCGACGAGCTCTACCCGCCCGGCGACCAGTGGTACTGGCGGGCCGACTTCGTGCGGGACATCCCGGACGAGGCCGTGGCGCTGCACGCCGAGTTCGGGCCCGAGGCGCCGACCCCGCAGTCCACGATGCACCTGTACCCGATCGACGGCGCCGTGCACGATCTCGGCGCGACCGACACCGCGTTCCACTACCGGGACTCGCGGTGGGCGAGCGTCTACGCGGGCGTCGACCCGGACCCGGCCAACGCCGGGCTCGTCAAGCGCTGGACCGTCGACTACTTCGAGGCACTCCACCCGTTCTCGGCGGGCGGCGCCTACGTGAACATGATGATGGACGAGGGACAGGAGCGCGTACGGGCGAGCTACCGCGGCAACTACGCGCGCCTCGCCCGCGTCAAGGCGGCCCTGGACCCGGAGAACGTCTTCCGCCTCAACCAGAACATCGAGCCCGACCCGGCCTCCCGCTACGAGGCCCGGCCCTGACCGGCCGGATGCGCCATCGACGCGCCGGACTGGCTCCGGGAACGTAGCGTTGCCCGCATGTGCTGGAGCGCGACGGCCGACCTCGTGGCGGGCAGCGCGATCGCCGCGGTGGGGATCGCCTGTGTGACGCGGGCGGCCCGCACCCGGCCGCGCGCCGTGCCGCTGGCGGCGCTGCCGCTGCTGCTCGGCGCGCACCAGATCATCGAGGCGGTGATCTGGAACGACGGCGGCGGCCGCGGCCCCGCCGTCGTCGCCTGGGCGGTGATCGCGCTGCCGTTGCTGCCGCTCTGGGTACCGGCGGGTGTGCTGTTGGTGGCACCGCCCCGGGCCCGCCTGCGCTTGGCGCTCCCGCTCGTGTGCGGCGTCGTGACGTCCGGCTGCCTCGCGTACGTGCTGGCGACGAAGAGCGTCACGGCCACCGTGCGCGGCCACACCATGGCCTACGAGATCGGCCTGCCGCACGCCGGATGGCTGATCGCCGGGTACCTCGTGGCGACCATCGGTTCACTGCTCCTGTCCGGCGAGGCGGGCCTGATCCTGCTGGGGGCCCTGGTCACGGTGGCCGCCGCCGGGTGCGCGGCGCTGTGGCGCTGGGAGTTCATCTCGACCTGGTGCGCCTGCGCCGCGCTGGGCTCGGCGGTCCTGTACGTCTGGGTGCGCCGGAGCGCGCCCCGGCCCGCCGACGGCTGAGGCAGCCGCCTTCCCACCCTCTGGTCGACTCCTTGCTAGAGCCATACGCGAGCGTTAGAGTCTCTAACAGAAGCGATGAGTCATTACGCCGATGCCGCCGTGGGCGGCTGTCGAAGGGATCCGCCATGACCAGCCCCCAGCCCCCGCACGCCGTCCTCGGCTCCGGCCCCGCCGGGACCGCCCTCGCCGAGGAGCTCGTACGCCGCGGCCACCCCGTGCGGCTCGTCGACCGCAAGGGCCGGGGCCCGGCCCTCCCCGGCGTCGAGCGCCTCGCCGCGGATGTCGGCACCGCCGAGGGCGCGCGCGCCGCCGTCGCCGGCGCGGCCGTCGTGTACCACTGCGTCAATGTGGCCTATCACCTCCAGGTCGCCGTGATGCCGGGCATCCAGGAGGCCGTGCTCGGCGCGGTGGAGAAGAGCGGGGCGCGCCTCGTCGTGCTCGACACGCTGTACCCGTACGGCGAGACGGGCGGTGCGGTGATGACGGAGGACTCCCCGTGGCAGGCCACGACGCGCAAGGGACGGATGCGGGCCGACCTGGACGAGAAGTATCTGACGGCGCACCGTGCGGGGCGGGCCCGGGTGGTGCTCGCCCGGTCCGCCGACTTCTTCGGGCCCGCCGTCCTGAACTCGACGCTCGGCGGCGCCGTCTTCCCCGCGGCGCTGACCGGCGGCGAGGTCCCGGCTTTCGGCGACATCGACCAGCCGCACAGTTACACGTACATACGCGATGTCGCGTCCGGCCTCACCACGCTCGGCGAACGCCCCGAAGGCGACGGCCGCGTCTGGCACCTGCCGACCGCTCCGGCCCGGTCCACCCGCTCCGTCCTGGCGATGATCGAGCAGCGCACGGGGCGGCCGATGCGACTGACCGCCGTGACCGAGCCCCGGCCGTTCGGGCCGTTCGACGACGAGTTCATGGCCGAGTACGCCGAGATGTTCTACCAGCACACCGAGCCGCAGATCATGGCCTCGACCGCCTTCGAGCGGCACTTCGGGGTCTCCCCGACGCCCCTCGCCGAGGCCCTGGACGCCACGCTCGCCTGGTACAGCGCGTGGCTCGGCGCCCAGGCCGCGGCCAACTAGACGCCAGCAGGCGTCAGTTGGTGATCGTCACACACGGCAGGCCCACGCTCTCGCCACCACGGAAGCCCTCGGCACACAGGCGCGTACCGGCGGCGAAGTGCCGCTGGGGGTAGGCCTGGTCGCGGTAGGTGCGGAACGCGGCGACGTCCTCCGTCTTCGTACGGGCGCTCCACCCGTCGGTGGTCCAGACCCGGGCGCTGATCGTGTGCGGCTGGTTGGTGTTGATGACCGACACCTCGACCCGGCCGAGGTAGGTGCCGGAGTCGTACGTCTCGATGCACACGGCGTTGTTGCACCACTTGCCGTCGGCGGCGGCGGGCGCCCCGGCCGCGACGACACAGCCGAGCGCGGCCGCCGCGGCGCCGATACCGGAGACGATCTTCTTGAGGACGGCCCGCATGGGTGACTCCCTGAGTGCTCTGCGCCGATGGGTTCCGCGGAGCCGGGACCCGGCTCCGGCAGACCAACGCCGGGCCGGGATCAGGGGTTACGAGGGTGCGCCCGCCCGTGCGACGCCGGTCAGCGCTTGATCTCCTTGATCTTCAGCATGCGCGTGATGACCTTGTCGAGCTCGGCGTCGTCGAAGACCTTCTTCCAGTCGTCGCGGACGATCGACTCGCGGCCGTAGTCCATCGCGATGAGGCAGGCGTCGGAGAACGGGTTGGAGCCCTTGAGGGTGTTGGCGAGGGCGACCTGCGTGTGGCCGAGCAGCATCGCGCGGGCGGCCTTCTCCGGGACGCCGACGGTGTGCACGGTCTCGTGCAGCGCCTCGGTGAGCAGCGCGCCGACCATGCAGGCGATGGTCTCGACGAGCGTCGGCTCCAGGACGGCCAGCTGCTTGACGGTGACCCAGTGGACGTCGACCACGGGGGCGTACATGACGCGGATGACGGCGTCGGCGAGGGCCTGCTTGTCGGCGTCGCCGCCCTCGTACGCGGCGACGACCTCCTGCGGCGCGGCGATGCCGCCGAAGGTGTCCTGCCACTCCTCCTTCGTGGTGCGCTCCAGGAAGACGGACGGGTGGCAGGGGTGCGCGCAGGCGTAGTGCACGTCGTCGCGGGCGAACAGCAGGCCCGCGTACGCGGCGGCCGGGTCGAGCGTGAGGACGACGGCGCCCGGCTTCATCAGCGGGACCAGCTGCTCCGAGACGGTGCCGAGGACGATGTCCGGCACCGCCAGGATCACGACGTCGGCCTCCTTGGCGGCGGCGTCGGAGTCGGTGAGGTCGCGGCCGAGGGAGCGGATCAGCTCCTGGCCCTTCGGGGAGGCCTCGCTGTAGAGGACCCGGAAGTCGCTCTCGACCAGGTTGTTGGAGACGCGCTGGCCCATCTTGCCGGCGGCCCCGATGACGGCGACTGTCTTGTTCTCGGTGGCCATGGTCATTCGCTCCTCAAGAGGGTGGTGATGCTGGTCTTCGTCCACTGGTGTTCGAGCCTGGCGGTGGCGTCGAAGCCGTCGTCCTGCCACGGGAGCCAGTGCTCCACGATCTGGTTGATGCCGCGCTCGTGCGGGCGGACCGCGGCGATCATCGCGGCGTGGTCGAGCAGGCCGGTGCCCAGTGGGCAGCCGGCATAGGTGAAGCCGACCCAGCCGTCACGGCGGGTGAAGGCGAAGTCCTTGACGTGGATGTTCACCACGTACGGGGCGGTCGCCTCGACGACGTCGCACGGGCGCTCCAGGCGGGCCACGCTGTTGCCGGGGTCGAGGACGACACCCAGGTGCGGGTCGTCGACGCCCTTGACCACGGCGAGGAGGTCGTCGGTGGAGACCTGTTCGTAGGTCTCCAGGCCGAGGGTCACCCCGGCCTGTGCGTAGGCGGGCAGTGCCTGCCGCAGCAGTGTGACGGCCTCGTCGACGCCGGGCCGGTGGTCGACGGTGTTCATCATCGAGCGGACCAGCGTGACGTCCAACTGCCCTGCCATGTCCAGGTACTTGGCGAGGTGTTCGGGGCGCACGCCCCGGGTGCCGAGTTCCAGGCGGAGGCCCAGGTCCCGTGCGGCGTCCCGGACATCGGCGAGGCGCGTGGCGTCGTACGACTCGATCTCGGGGAAGTCGCAGATCTGGAAGACCTGACCGCCCAGCTCCTTGGTGTCGACGAGCATGTCGAGCAGGGAGAGGCGCTTGGTCGCCCGCTCCGAGATCCGCCAGAAGTACGCGTAGGTGCTGATGCCGTACGCCATCACGCCACCGCCGTCGGTGCGTTCATGGCCTCGACCTCGTCGAGGATCCGGCCGACGGCGGCCGGGTCGTGCGCGAAGCGGCCCAGGAAGAGGCCGCCGACGGACCCGCCGAGGCGGCTGAGCAGTCCGGGGCCGGCGCTGCCGCCGTAGATGACGGTCGAACCGGCGTGCTGGGGGCGGGAGTTCAGCCACTCCCCCAGCGCCGCGCACACCGTGGTGATGTGCTCCGGCGAGGCAGGCTCGGGGGCTCCGATGGCCCACTGCGGCTCGTAGGCGAGGACGACCTTGCCGCGCATGCCGTACAGCAGGCGGGCGGCCTCGGCGACGGTGCGGCGCGCGGCCTCCTCGGGCTCGACCGGGTCGAGCTCGCCGACGCACAGGACGGGGACGAGCCCGTTGCGCAGGGCGGCCGCGGTCTTCGCGGCGACGACCGTGTCGCCCTCGCCGTAGAGGCGGCGCCGCTCGGCGTGGCCGACCTCGGCGTAACGGCAGCCGATCTCCTTCAGATACGGGCCGGAGACCTCGCCGGTGTACGCGCCGACGTCCTCCGTCGCGATGTCCTGCGCGCCGACGTCGACGCCGCTGCGCGCGAGGATCCCGGCCACCGGCACGATCGCCGGGAAGGCGGGCAGCACGAACAGGCGGGCCGCGCCGCCGGTGACGGCCGGGTGCTCGTCGGCCAACTGGACTACCTTCCGCGACCAGTTGAGGGTCTCGTGGTGCCCGAAGTACATCTTCAGGCTCACCCCGAGCAGGAGCGGGGCAGTCATCAGGCCGCCTCGTAGTCGCTCATCAGCTGGACCTTGGCCGCGGACGGCGAGGAGTCGTCGAAGCGGTAGGTCAGCCACTCGGCGGCGAGGCGGCGGGCCAGTTCCAGGCCGACGACGCGCTGCCCGAAGGTGAGGACCTGCGCGTTGTTGGAGAGCACCGCGCGCTCCACGGAGAAGGAGTCGTGGGCGGTGACCGCGCGGATCCCCTTGACCTTGTTGGCGGCGATCGCGACGCCGAGGCCGGTGCCGCACACGAGCAGCGCCCGGTCGGCTTCGCCGCGGGCCACCATCTCGGCGGCGGCGATGGCGATCTCGGGGTAAGCGGTGTGCCCGTCGGCGTCCACGCCGACATCGGTGACCTCGGCGACGAGCTCGCTCGCCAGGAGGTCCTTCTTCAGGGCCTCCTTGTACTGGTGGCCGGCGTCGTCGCTGCCGACGACGATCCGCAGCTTCTCACTCATGTCACGTGTCCTTAAAGGGAGTTACTGGCAGGTGGCGAGCGCGCCGTGGACGGCGCGGACGATCAGGGCGAGGGAGTGCGCCCCCGCGTCGGGTGTGCCGAGCGACTTCTCGGCGTGCGGGCGGGCGCGGCCCATGCGGGGCAGGAGGTCCGCGGTGGCGCGGGCCGACCGCTCGGCGGCGTCCGCCGCCGCGGCCCAGGCCGTGGCCAGCCCGGCTCCCGTGGCGACCTGGTGGCCGAGCGTCTCGGCGAAGGGGACGAGGACGTCCACCATCGTCTTGTCGCCGACCTCGGCGCCGCCGGTCCTGCGGACGTCGTCGGACGCCTGCCGGACTCCGTGGGCGACGGACGCCGGGGTCGGCCGTTCGGTGTCGCCGAGGGCGTCGGCGAGGGCGCGCAGGATGATGCCCCACAGGGCGCCCGAGGTGCCGCCGGCCCTGTCCGCCCAGGCGTCACCGGCGGCGGTCAGCAGGGAGCCCGCTCCCGCGCCCGACTCGCGTGCGTGCTGGGCGGCTTCGTAGGCGGCTCCCGCGCCGCGCCGCATGCCGATGCCGTGGTCGCCGTCTCCCGCGACGGCGTCGATGCGTCCGAGTTCGTCGGCGTGCGCCTCGACGGTCTCGTTGAGCAGCCGCAACGCGTCGAGGGCGGTGGCGGCGGCCCTGCGGGAGTCCTCGCTCGCCTCATAGGTGTCGGCGCCGCGCTCGTCCTCCTGAACCGGCTCCTCGGTGACGACGGCCGTGGCGGGCACGGCGCCCTTGCGGTAGGCGGGAGTGTCGGCGGGCGCGGTCCACAGCGCTTCGAGACTGTCGTCGAGCCAGGTCAGGGTGAGGGAGACACCCGCCATGTCGAAGCTGGTGACGAGCTCGCCGACCTCGGGGTCGACGGCCTGTACGCCCGCGTCGGCGAGGAGCCGGGCCACGCGCCGGTAGACGACGAAGAGTTCCTCGTACTTGACGGAGCCGAGGCCGTTGAGGATGACGGCGGCGCGCTGCCCGTCCGGGCCGGTGACGCCGTCGGGGAGTTCCTCCAGGAGGGCCGAGACGAGGAGTTCGGCGGCCTCGTCGGCGGTGGGCACGGCCGCCTCACCGATGCCGGGTTCGCCGTGGATGCCGAGGCCGAGGGCCATCCGGTCCTCGGGGACGGAGAACAGCGGGTGGTCGGCGCCGGGCAGGGTGCAGCCGGAGAAGGCGATGCCGAAGGAGCGGGTGCGGGCGCCTGCGTGCGCGGCGACGGCCGCCACTTCGTCGAGCGTCAGCCCCTGCTCGGCGGCGGCCGCGGCGGCCTTGAAGACGGGCAGGTCGCCCGCGATGCCGCGGCGCTTGTGGGTCTCGTCGGGGGCGGCGCTGGAGAGGTCGTCGGTGACGGCGAAGGTGCGGGCGGGGATGCCCTCGGCGGTGAGCCGCTGCGCCGCCTGCCCGAAGTGCAGGACGTCGCCGGCGTAGTTGCCGTAGAGGAGCAGGACACCGCCGCCGGCCTCGGCGGCGCGGGCCACGTTACGTATCTGCTGGGCGGAGGGTGAGGCGAAGACGTTGCCGACGGCGGCGCCGTGCGCGAGGCCCTGGCCGACCAGGCCCGAGAAGGCCGGGTAGTGGCCGGAACCGCCGCCGATGACGACGGCCACCTGGCCGGGCGTCTTCGCGGTGGCCCGCACCACCCCGCCCGGTACGGGGCGCACCCAGCGGCGGTGGGCGGCTGCGAATCCTTCGAGCGCTTCGTCGGCGAAGGCGGCGGGGTCGTTGTAGAGGCGGGTCATCGCTGGTTCTCCGCGGGGGCTGAAGTGGCTGACAGAGACTGGGGGTTGCGGGCGGCGAGCCAGATCATCAGTGCGGCCGACACGAGCATGAAGACGCCGACGAGATAGAGCGGTACGTAGTAGGCGCCGGTCCAGTCCTTGAGCCAGCCCGTGATGTAACTGGAGGCGAATCCGGCGATGTTGCCCGCCGTGTTGATGAGGGCGATACCGGCCGCGGCTGCCGCTCCGGTGAGGAAGCGGGAGGGCACGGCCCAGAAGACCGGGAGCGCGGCGAAGATGGCGCAGGCGGTGACCGTGATGACGGCGACGGTGGCGGCGGGCGAGCCCATGTAGAGGGCGAGCGGGATCGAGATGCCGCCGACGATCGCGGGTCCGGCGACGTGCCAGGTGCTGGTGCCGTGCCGGGTGGCGTGCCGGCTCCAGAAGAAGAGGACGAAGGCCGCGGGAAGATAGGGGATCGCGGTGATCCACGCCTTGTCCATCACGGTGAACGTGGTGTCGTACTGCTCCTGGAAGCCGTTGATGATGGTCGGCAGGAAGAACGCGAGCGCGTAGAGCCCGTAGACGAATCCGAAGTAGACGACGGCAAGGATCCAGACGCGGCTGTTGGTGAACGCCGTCTTCAGGTCGCCCTTGGCGTGCGCGCCGTCGTGGCCGGCCTTCTCGGCGTTCTCGGCGTCCAGCTCCTTGGTGAGCCAGTCCCGTTCGGACGGGGTCAGCCACTTCGCGTCCGCCGGGCGATCGATCAGGTAGAACCAGGCGATGACGCCGAGCAGGATCGCCGGGATGGACACGAACAGGAACATCACGCGCCAGCCCTCCAGGCCGAACAGGCCGTGGTGGCCGATCAGCCAGCCCGCGAGCGGGGCGCCGAAGACCGTGGTCAGCGGCTGGGCGAGGTAGAAGAGTCCGAGGATCTTGGTGCGGTGCCGGCTCGGCACCCACTGGCTCAGGAAGAGGATCGCGCCGGGGAAGAACCCGGCTTCGGCGACGCCGAGCAGGAAGCGCAGCGTGTAGAGGCCGCCGCTGCTGTTCACCCAGGTGAAGAGGAGCGAGACGATGCCCCAGGTGACCATGATCCGGGCCAGCCAGCGGCGGGCACCGAAGCGGTGCAGGGCCATGTTGCTGGGGACTTCGAGCACGATGTAGCCGAGGAAGAAGATCCCGGAGGCGAAGCCGAACTGGGCGGCGGTCAGGGCCAGGTCCTGGCCCATCCCGTTGGGTTCGGCGAACGAGACCGCCGTGCGGTCCAGATAGTTCACGAAGAACATCAGGGCCACGAACGGGACGAGGCGGATCGAGATCTTCTTGATCGCCGACGCTTCGACGGCTGATCGCGCCTCTGTCACGGGCGGCGCGGTGCTGGCAGGCATGGCGACTCCTCGGCTCGCCGGACAGCTCTGTCCGGACTTGGGTCACTCTCGGCGCCGGGAGGCGGGCAGCGGGACTGTCCACGCCGGTGGGGGCCGATCTGCGTTTCACGCTATGCCCGATCTTCAAATTGGTCACCAATTTACCAATGTGGCGAGCGTCGCACTTGTCGCCTCTGGTTGAACCCTTGACAAAGCGCCTGTGAAGAGATGTCGCGCGCGACCGGCGAGGGGCCCCGAGCGGCGGTCTGGTCTACTGGTGACCGTGACCAGTCAGCCCGCCAACGCCGCGCCCGGCGACCAGCCCGACCTCGCCCAACTCCTGCGCCCGGTGGTGCGGGAGTCCTCGGTGAGCGAGGTCGCCAAGCGACTTCTCGACCACCTCTCCGCGGGCAACATCAGGCCCGGGACGCGGCTGCCCGCCGAGCGCCAGCTCGCCGAGGCGCTCGGGGTGGCGCGCTCCAGCGTCCGTGGCGCGCTGTCCGCGCTCGACGTGCTGGGCATCATCGAGATCCGGCCGGGCTCGGGCTCGTATGTGCGCGAGGGCACCTCGGAGTTCCTGCCGCGCGCCATCAACTGGGGCCTGATGCTGGGCCAGCGACGCACCCGGGACCTCGTCGAGGTGCGCACCTACATGGAGGGCGTCTCGGCGCGGCTCGCCGCGGAGCGCGCGACGGACGAGGACGTGGCCCGCCTGGAGGAACACCTGCGGCACATGCGGGAGGCGGGCAGCGACGTCAAGGCGTTCATCGACGCCGACATCGCCTTCCACCTGGAGTGCGCGAGCATCGCCCGCAACACGGTCCTCAGCGACATCCTGCACAGCATCCGGGCGCTGCTCCAGGTGTGGATGGAGCGGGTCAGCGACATCGAGGGCACCGTCAGCGGCACCCTGTGCGAGCACGACGCCGTGCTCGACGCGATCCGCGCCCGGGACCCGGAGGCGGCGGACCGGGCGATGGCCGAGCACATGCGGATGGCGAGCGCGCGGCTGCGGGAGTCGGTGGACCCGGGCGGCGAGGGCGACCGGCCGGCCTGAGCCGTCCGTCCCGCACTCCGGCCACGACACAGGCTCTCAGCTGAAGGTACGGCGGTACGCCTGCGGGCTGACGCCCGTCGTGCGCTTGAAGCGGTCGCGGAACGCGGTGGGCGAGCCGAAGCCGACCTGGGCCGCGATCCGTTCCACCGGGTGCCCGGTGGTCTCCAGCAGGTGCTGGGCCTGCCGGATGCGGGCGCGATGGAGCCACTGCAGCGGCGTGGTGCCGGTCTGCTCGCGAAAGCGCCGCATGAGCGTGCGCGTGCTGACGCCGGCGCGAGCCGCGATGTCGGCGAGGGTGAGTTCGCTGTCGAGGTGGTCCCGGAGCCAGCCGAGGAGCGGTTCGAAGGACGATCCCTGAGGCGTGGGCGTGGGCGTGTGGTCGTGGACGATGAACTGCGCCTGCCCGCCCTCCCGTTCGAGCGGCATGACCGAGAGCCGGGCCGCGTCCGCTGCCACCGCCGAGCCGTAGTCGCGGCGGATCATGTGCAGGCACAGGTCGAGCCCCGCGGCCGCGCCGGCCGAGGTGAGGATCTGCCCGTTGTCGACGTACAGGACGTCGGCGTCGACCTCGACCGCCGGGTACGCGGCGGCGAGCAGGTCCGCCGCGATCCAGTGGGTCGTGGCGCGCAGCCCGTCGAGGAGGCCGGTCGCCGCCAGCGGGAAGGTGCCCGCGCAGATGGACGCGATGCGCGTGCCCTGCGCGGCGGCCGTCCGCAGGGCGTCACGGACGGCGGGCGCGAGGGGGGCGGTGGGCGTGGCGGTGCCGGGGACGATGATCGTGTCCGCGCCCTTGAGCCCGTCCAGACCCCGGCGCGCGCGGATCGTGAACGTGCCCGCGTCCACCTCGGTCCGCTCGGCGCAGACCCGGACCTGGTAGCCGGGGCGGCCGTCCGGCAGGCGGGTACGGGCGAAGACCTCGATCGGCGTGGCCAGGTCGAAGGGGATCACCTGGTCCAGCGCCAGGACGGCGACGATGTGCATGGCCAGAACATACTCCTCCCGCTGGATACCGCCACTGTCTTCCGGACGCCTGTACGTGCTTCATCGCTCGGGCGACCCGCAGATGACCCGCTTGCGCGCTGATGTTGGCGCTTGGCGTTATTCCGTTGACTGTCGTCATTAATGCCACTGGGAGTCAGGGGTCCGGCTGACTAGCGTCGACGGCGAACCCGGCGCGGACCGGACCCGGCGCACGTGAAGGAACCTCCCCCATGCACGTCCAGATCGTCCTTTTCGACGGCTTCGATCCCCTCGATGCCATCGCCCCGTTCGAGGTGCTGCACGCGGGCGGCGCCGCGTCCGGCGGGGCGGTCGGGGTGGAGCTGGTCTCCGCCGAGGGGGCGCGCGACGTGGTCGGCGGGACCGGCGGACTCACCCTGCGGGCCACCGCCGCCCTCGACCCGTCGCGCGCGGGCCTGATGGTGGTGCCCGGCGCCTCGGGGCCCGTCGGGGAACCCGGCGACGTGCCCGCCGACGACGCGGCCGAGGCCACCATCCCCATGCTGCTCGGCCGCACCCTCGCCACCGGACTGCCCGGACTGCTCGGCGCCGCGATGGACAACCCCGAACTGACGGTCGCCACCGTCTGCGGCGGTTCACTCGTCCTGGCCCTCGCCGGCCTCCTGGAGGGCCGCCGTGCCACCACACATCACCTGGGCCTCGACCTGCTGGACGCCACCGGCGCGCACGCGGTGCGGGCCCGGGTCGTCGACGACGGCGACCTCGTCACCGGCGCCGGTGTCACCTCGGGGCTCGACCTTGCCCTGTATCTGCTGGAGCGCGAGGTGGGTCCCCAAGTCGCCCACGCCGTCGAGGAGTTGTTCGCGTACGAGCGGCGCGGCACCGTCTGGCGTGCCGCCGGCCCGGTGCCCGCCGGTTTCTGACCGCGACCGGCTCCCGCCCCGCCCGGGAACCGCGGGCGAGAAGAAACAAGAAGAGAGAAGAAGCATTCGCATGTCCGTCGAAGGCATCTGGGACCTGTCCGTCGCCACCCCCATCGGTACGGTCAAGGCCGTCGTGGAACTCCATGAGAACGGCACCGCCCTCACCGGCGTCGCACACGGGGCGGGCGAAGAAGTACCGCTCAAGGAAGTGCGGTTGACCGGCGACCTCCTCACCTGGAAGCAGGCCGTCACCAAGCCCCTGCGGCTGAATCTGGCGTTCGCCGTGACGGTCGACGGCGACTCCCTGAGCGGCACGTCCCGCGCCGGGCGCCTGCCGGCCTCGAAGGTCAGCGGCGCCCGCCGCCCCGCGGACCCGGGTACGGAGCGCTGACCATGACGAAGTTCCTGCTCAGCCTGCACGTCCTGGCCGCCGTCCTGACCGTGGGGCCGGTCACCGTCGCCGCCGGCATGTTCCCCAGGTCGCTGCGGCAGGCGCTCGGTTCGCCGGGGGACGCGGAGCCGGTGTCGACCCTGGGAACGCTGCACCGCATCTGCCGGGTCTACGCGGCCATCGGGGTCGCCGTGCCGCTCTTCGGGTTCGCGACGGCGAGCAGCCTGGGAGTCCTCGGCGACGTCTGGCTGATCGTCTCGATCCTGCTGACCGCCGGTGCCGCGGCGGTGCTGGCGCTGTGGATCCTGCCCGCGCAGGAGACCGCCCTCGACGCGGTACGGCAGCCCGCCGCCTCGCCCCACCCCCGCGCCGCCCGCCAACTGGCAGCGCTCACCGGTGTGTTCAACCTGCTGTGGGCCACGGTCACCGTCCTGATGATCGTCCGTCCGGGCTCCACCACAGGAGCGTGACCGTGCATACACGCCCCCTGCGCATCGCCGCGAACACCGAACTCCTTTCCCTGGCCCTCCTGTTGGGGAACGTCGCGACCATGCACCTCCAAGCCGTCTCCTCCCTCATGGGACCCGCGCACGGCTGCGCGTACCTGTGCGTCATCGGCGCGACGTGGCGGCAGCGACGGGCGGACGGCGCCACAAAAGCCGTCGCGCTGCTGCCCGGGATCGGCGGGCTCCTCGCGGTCCGGCGGCTCGGCCGTCCCCCCGCCGCCGCGCTCGCCGGCCACTGAAATCCGGCTGCGGTTGAACACCTGACGAACAGTCGGCGAAGCTCGGTGACGGACCCGCCGCAGGACTCGGCGGGTCCGTACCGTCGCTCCCATGGGATGGCTCGAGATCGCCTTCACGGCCGCGGGGCTGCTGCTCGGCGCCGTCTCCATCATCACTCCGTTCGTCGCGGACCGGCGGGCGCGGCGCAGCAGGCGCATCGGTTTCCGCAAGCAGATGGACATCGCCATAGGGCACAACGGCGCGGCTTCCCTGTCCGGGGCCGATCCGCGGCTCGGCCTGTTCAACGACCTGCCCGCGATGCGGGACGCCACCCTGGTGCTGCTGCGCATCGAGAACGACGGGTCGCGGCACGTCGAGGAGTCGGACTACATCGACCCGTCGTCGCAGTACGGGCTCACCGCCGAATTTCCCGGGCGGCGCATCGAGGCCCAGGACGTCACGCTGCCCGACGAACACGCCAACCTGATGGGCTACTTCGAGAATCAGCCCGGTCTGCTCGTTGCCGGTCCGAGCACTCTGCGCGTACCGCGCGTCCCGCTGAAGCCAGGCGCGCACTACAAGATCCTGGTGCTTCTGACGGGTGGTCAGGAGGGCGACCGGGTGACCGTCACCGGTGACCTCAAGGACGGCACGCTCCACGAGAACCACAGTCTCACCCCGGACGAGAAGCCGCCGGTGTTCAGCAAGCAGGCCCGGTGGACGACCGTCGCGCTCGGGCTCGCGCTGATCGCCGCCGCCACACTGCCCCTGCTCCTGCCGCCGGCGCTGCCGGACGACTGCGAAAGCGGCACGCTGCGGCTGACGGGGTCGACCGCGTTCGCGCCGGTGATGTCCGAGCTGGCGAAGAAGTACCGGGCCCACTGCGGCGGCCGTCCGGACATCACGGTGGCCGCCCACGGCAGCCGTACCGGGGTGCGGGAACTCGCCCTGTCCGACGGCCGGCCCGAGCAGGGGGCGACGGTGATCGCGTTCTCGGACGGGCCGCGCCCGGCGGGCTACACCCGGCTCAGCGAGAGCCGCGTCGCGGTCTCCCTGTTCACCCTCGTCGTCCACGACGACGTGCGCCTGACGAACCTGTCCGTCGCCGACGTGCGCCGTATCTACCGGGGCGACATCCGCAACTGGAGCCGGCTCGGCGGCCCGGACCTGCCCGTCGTCCTGGTCAGCCGCACCTCCGGCTCCGGCACTCGCAGCGCGCTCGGCAGCCGGGTCCTGGCGGGCGCCGACGAACCGCCCGCCTCCTCCGACGACTGCGTCAACCGCACGGTGCGCACCGCCGCCGTACTGCGCTGCGAGCTCGACTCGACGGAGCAGGTCCTCGACACCGTGGCCCGCACTCCCGGCGCCATCGGGTACAGCGAGCTGCGTGCCGCGTCCCCGCCGGAGGCGCCGCGCGGACTGCACCGGCTCACCCTCGACGGGCAGGCGCCCGACCCCGACCGGCTCAAGAACAGCGGCTACCCGTACCGGGCGATCGAGTACGCGTACACCTACGGCCGCCCGCCCGCCGACTCACTGGCGTCGAGCTTCCTCTCGTACACCGTCGACAACGGGACCGGCAAGGGCGTGGTCGCCACCCACGGCCATCTGCCCTGCGGTACGGCGGTCGGGCTCCAGGTGTGCGGCGAGGGCGACTGAAGCCACGTACGTCTAGGGCCTGTTGTTGGGGTACCGCACGAAGAGGATCCCGTGGACCTCGCCGTGTGGGGCGCCGTAGCGGTGCGGGGCGTCGGCCCGCCAGTGGGCGTGGCCGCCCGGGCCCACTGTCTGCGGCGCGCCGGGCAGGCCGACGACCGCGGTGCCGGAGAGCACCATGAGGCTTTCGGTGGTGTGCGGGACGTGCGCGGTCGAGTCCTGGGTGGCGCCGTCGGCGATGGTGACGCGGAAGACGTCGGTGGCGGCCTCGGCGTCCTCGTGCCGTTCCAGGAGCACGGCGGTGACGGCGCTGCCGGAGACGCCGCCCGCGCCCTCGCTCACTCCCGCGGGCGGATCGTCGAGTACGGCGCTCAGGGGGGTGCCGAGTGCGGTGGTCAGTGCGTACAGGGTCTCCAGCGTGGGGTTGCGCAGGCCACTCTCCAGCTCCGAGAGGGTGCCCTTGCCGACGCCCGAGCGGCGGGCGAGCTCCGACAGGGACAGGCCGCGTTCGCCGCGCAGTCCTTTGAGCCTGCGCCCCACTTCGTCGTTGAGGCCCATCGCCCCCACTCCCGTCCGTCCCTTTGTTGACGGTTCACCGCCGACCTCTCTAGTGTTCCATAAACGGAACGTTCCGTTTATGGAACACCCCCTGCCGCACCTCCGGAAGTGATGTCCGCATGTCCCCGCTCGCCCGCATCCGCGCCCTCGCACCGCCCTCGGCCGTGGCCGCCGGGCTCATCGCCGTCACCGTCGGCGTGACCAGTTCGGCGGCCCTGGTCTTCACGGCGGCACGGGCCGCGGGGGCGGACGCGCGCGAGATCTCGTCGTGGATGCTCGCCCTGGGCATCGGTCTCGCCGTGACGTGCGCGGGCCTGTCGCTTCGTTTCCGGGCCCCCGTGGTGACCGCCTGGTCGACGCCGGGCGCGGCGCTGCTGGCCACCGGTCTCAGCGGGGTGTCGATGGGCAAGGCCGTGGGGGCGTTCGTCTTCAGCGCCGTACTGATCCTGGTGAGCGGGCTCACCGGCTGGTTCGCCCGCGTGATGGACCGCATCCCGGTGCCCCTCGCCGCGGCGCTCCTCGCGGGGGTGCTGCTGCAGTTCGGCACGGGGCTCTTCGCCGAGATGGACGGCAGCTTCGCCATCGCGTTCCCGATGTTCGTCCTCTACCTCCTGGGGCGCAGACTGCTCCCCCGGTACGCGGTCCTGCTCGCCCTCGCCGGTGGCGTCGTCGCCTCCGTCCTGACCGGCGGCTGGCACCTGGAGAAGGTGCGACTCTCGCTGGCGCAGCCGGTGTTCACGGCTCCGGAGTTCGACTGGAAGGTGCTCGTCAGTGTCGGCGTGCCCCTGTTCGTGGTCACCATGGCCTCGCAGAATCTGCCCGGCGTCGCCGTCCTGCGCGGCTCCGGGTACCAGGTGCCGGTCTCGCCGCTGCTGACCTGGACCGGCGCCGTGCAGGCGGTGCTCGCCCCGTTCGGTGCGTTCGGCATCAACCTGGCCGCGATCACCGCCGCGATCTGCACCGGTGAGGAGGCCCACCCGGATCGCGAGCGGCGCTTCCTCGCGGCGGTCTGGGCCGGCGTCTTCTACCTGTGCGTGGGACTGCTCGGCGCCACCGTGGCCTCGCTGCTGGTGGCGATGCCGCACGCACTGGTGCTGGCCGTCGCGGGCATCGGCCTGCTCGCCACGATCGAGGCGTCCCTGGCCTCGGCCCTGTCCGACCCGTCCGCCCGCGAGGCCGCGGTCGTCACGTTCCTCGCCACGGCGTCCGGCGTGACGCTGCTCGGCATCGGTTCGGCGTTCTGGGGCTTGTTGGCGGGGGCGCTCACGAGCATCGTCGCCTCATTCGGTCGCCGCCGGAGCCGGGGCCAGGAGAGCCCGGCGGCTCCCGAACCCGACAGGGCCGCGCGGGCGGGCGCGTAGTGGCGGGCGCATGGTTCCGCCTCCATCACGAGCGTCGCCGCCCCGCTCGACTCGACCACTCCCCCGTCACACCCCCGCCCCGCACACCCGCGCGAACCGCCGCGTGAACTCCGACCACGCTGTCACCGCCGCGGCCTCGTCGGCCAACGCCCGCGCATGGATGACGTCCCGGTCCACACCGCGCGCCGCGAGCTGAGCCCGGTCCCACGTGGCTGTGCGGGCGGCGTCCGCCTCGGGGTGGAACTGGACGCCCCACGCACGCGCGCCCACCCGGAACGCCTGGTGCGGGCAGTCCGCGCTGGATGCCAACCAGGCTGCTCCCGGCGGGAGTTCGGTGATCGCGTCGACGTGTCGCTCGATCGCGGGCACCTCCGTCCCCAGGCCGCGCAGGAGCGGGTCCCGGGCCGCCTCGGGGCGCAGCCGTATCCCGGTGCTGCCGTACTCGGGCCGCCCGTGTTCGGCCCGTACGGCGCCGCCCGCCACCTGCGCCAGCATCTGCCCGCCGAGACAGACACCGAGGAACGGGGTGGCGTCGGTGAGGGCCTGTGCCACCAGGCGCCGGGTCGCCGGGAGCCAGGGGGCGCGCTCGTCGTCGTCCGGGAGGAAGCCGCCGCCGAGAACCACCAGCGGGCGGCCTTCGAGAGCGTCGGGCAGATCCTCACCGTCGTAGGGGCGCAGCACGCTCAGGTCGAGGCCCGCCTCGCGCAGCCATGTGCCGACCCGACCGGGCCCGCCGCGCCGTGTGTGCTGCACGACCAGGACCGGGCCGGGGCCCCGCTCGTCCGCCGGCATGCTCGACTCCCTTGCTCGTCCGCCTCGTGGATCACGGCAGGAGATCAGGGAGGGGCACACCGCGTCAACGGCCCCGCGGCCCCCTACGCTGGGAGCCATGCCTCAAGGTCCGCAAGGTATGTCCCGCGCGTCGTCCGCCGCGGCACGCTTCACGGGACGGCGGGCCGTCGAGGAGCGCCCGCGGGGCGGTCTGCTGAGCGAGGTCGTCCTCGACGACGGACGCGCGGTGATGGTCAAGCACGCCGACGTTCCCGACGCGGTGCGCGCGGAGGCGGCGGGGCTGCGCTGGCTGGCCGACGCGGGCACCGTCGCCGTCCCGGAGGTGCACGGACACGACACGCGGTGGCTGGTGACGGCTCGCGTGCCGGAGGGGCGGGCGAGTACCGAGAGCGCGGCGCGGTTCGGCCGGGACCTGGCCGCGCTGCACGCCACGGGTGCCCCCGCGTTCGGCGCCCCGCCGCCCGGTGGGCCGACGGAGGCGTTCATCGGCCTCGCCCCCCTGCGCAACGTCCCCGGCACGGAGTGGCCCCGCTGGTATGCCGAGCATCGGGTGCTCCCCTACGTCCGGCTCGCCGTGGACGACGGGACCGTGAGCGCCGCCGAGGCCGGGATCGTGGAGAAGGCGCTCGACCGGCTGCCCGGTCTCGCGGGACCCGCCGAGCCGCCCGCCCGGCTCCACGGCGACCTGTGGACCGGCAACGTGCTGTGGGGCCCGGACGGCGCCGCGTGGCTGATCGACCCGGCCGCGCACGGCGGCCACCGCGAGACCGACCTCGCGATGCTGCACCTGTTCGGCGCCCCGCGCCTCGACCGGATCCTCGACGGCTACCAGGAGACGGCGCCGCTCGCGGACGGCTGGCGGGACCGCGTCACGCTGCACCAGCTGTTCCCGCTCCTGGTGCACACGGCGCTCTTCGGCCGCGGCTACGCCGAGCAGGCTTTGGCCGCCGCCAGGGCCCAACTGGCGCGGTAGGTCTATGAACTGACGGCACGTCAGGTTACGCTCCCGCGCATGACTTCCACGGTGGTCTGGGGCACCGGGAACGTGGGCCGCGCGGCGATCAGAGCCGTCGACGCCCACCCCGGGCTCGAACTCTCCGGCGTGCTCGTGCACGACCCCGCCAAGGACGGCCGCGACGCGGGCGACCTGGCCGGGCTCGACCACGCCCTCGGTGTCACCGCGACGACCGACGTCGACGCGGTGCTCGCGGCCCGTCCCGGTGCCGTCTTCTACGCGGCCTCCGGCGAACTCCGCCCCGACGACGCCCTCGCCGACATCTGCCGCGCCCTGCGCGCCGGCGCCGTCGTCGTCAGCCCGGCCCTGTACCCGCTCTACGACCATCGCGGCGCGCCACCGGAGTTCACCGATCCGGTGCGCGCGGCGATCGACGAGGGCGGCGGCTCGTTGTTCGTGTCGGGCGTCGACCCCGGCTGGGCCAACGACGTGCTGCCGCTCCTGGTCAGCGGCCTCGGCACCCGCGTCGACGTCCTGCGCTGCCAGGAGATCTTCGACTACTCGACGTACGACCAGGAGGAGTCGGTCCGCCATCTCGTCGGCATGGGCCATCCCATGGAGTACCAGCCGCTGATGCTCGCCGAGTCCATCCCCACGATGGTGTGGGGCGGGCAGCTGCGCCTGATCGCCCGCGCGCTCGGGGTCGAACTCGACGATATTCGCGAGACGTTGGAGCGCCGGGCCCTGGAGAGCGATGTGACGACGGCGGCCATGGGCGACTTCGCGGCGGGCACCCAGGGCGCGGTCAGGTTCGAGGTACAGGGCGTCGTGGACGGCGAGGTGCGCATCGTCGTCGAGCACGTGACCCGGATCCACCCCTCGTGCGCGCCCGACTGGCCGGTGCCGCCCGGCGGTGGGGCCGGCGCGCACCGCGTCGTCGTGGAGGGCAGCCCGCGCATCGAGGTCACCGTCCAGGCCACCGACGAGGGCGGCAACCACGCGGCGGGCGGCAACGCGACCGCCGTGGGCCGGCTCGTCGGCGCCGTCGACTGGCTGCTGGCCGCGCCACCCGGACTCTACGACGCGCTCGACGTGCCCGTGCTCCCCGCCGTCGGCCGACTCGGAAGGAAGCAGCCTTGAGGATCGACATACCGGACGGCGAGGAGCCCATCCCGTACGTGTGGGGCGAGATGGTGCCCGGGATCGGGCCCGTGGCGGCCCAGTTCTCGATGGCGGTGTACGACCATTCGACGCTGGGGCTGCGGGAGTTCGAGGCGGCGCGGCTGCGTGTCGCGCAGATCAACGGCTGCCTGTTCTGCCTGGACTGGCGCACCGAGCGGGACGGCGAGAAGGTCGAGACGTCGTTCATCGAAGCGGTGGAGGACTGGCGCGACACGACCGCGTTCGACGAACGGACCCGCCTCGCCGCCGAGTACGCGGAACGGTACGCCGTCGACCACCACGGCCTCGACGAGGCGTTCTGGGAGCGGATGACCGCCCATTACAGCCAGGCCGAGATCGTGGAGCTGAGCATGGCCATCGGCTCGTGGCTGGCCTTCGGCCGCCTCAACCACGTACTCGGACTCGATACGGTGTGCGCCCTGCCCAAGCCGTGAACCACCGGGTGGCGGCCGCGACTTGGGCAGGGGCGGCCGTCACAGGTCAGTGGCGACGATCCGGTCGATGTTGCGCTCGGCGAGCGCCGTGATCGTCACGAACGGGTTGACGCTGGTGTTGCCCGGGATCAGTGCGCCGTCGATGACGTAGAGCCCCGGATACCCGTGCAGGCGGCCGTAGTTGTCGGTCGCCTTGTTCAGCACGGCGCCGCCCAGCGGGTGGTATGTGAGGTGGTCGCCCCAGATCTTGTACGTGCCGAACAGATCGGTGCGGTAGATCGTGCCCTCCTTCGCGTTGATCTTGTCGAAGATGGTCTTGGCCGCGTCGATCCCCGGCTGCTTCCACGCGGTCTGCCAGTTCAGGTCGACCCCGCCCGACGTGGGGTTGTACGTGAACTGCGCGCGGTTCGGGTTCTTCGTGATGGACAGGTAGAACGACGCGAACGTCTCGATGCCGGTCGGCAGCGGCGCCACCTCGGCGAACGCGCCGCCCGCGGCCCAGTTGTCGATGCCGCCGGTGGGGATCGACGCCTGGAGCGAACCGGTGGGGTCCCACAGGTGGTTGGCCCGCCCGCACATCACGTTGCCGTTGTCGCCCCAGTTCTTGCCGATCTCGCCGTTGAGCGCGGGCAGCGCACCGGTCGCCTTGAGCTTGGTGAGCAGCTTGCTCGTACCGACACTGCCCGCGGCGAAGAAGACGCGGTCCGCGGTGATCTCCTTGGTGGCGGTGACAGCGCCCGTGGTGCTGAGCTGGTCGATGCGCACGGTGTACCCGCCGCCCGCGGCCGGGGCGACGGACGTCACCTTGTGCAGCGGCGAGATGGTGACCCGGCCGGTGGCCCTGGCCCGCGGGAGGTAGGTCTTCTGCAGTGACTTCTTGCCGTAGTTGTTGCCGTAGAGGATCTCGCCGGCCAGCGCGGACCTGGGCACCGTGTTGGCCTGTTCCTGCTTCATGTAGTCCCAGTCGTACACGTCCGGCACGAACACGAACGGGAAGCCCGAGCGCTGGGCGTGCTTACGGCCGACGCGCGCGTACTGGTAACACTCGGCGCTCTCGAACCAGTTCGGGTCGATGGTGGCGACACCCAGTCCGGCGTTGGCGCGCGGGTAGTACGTGCCGTACATCTCGTTCGCGTCGACGGAGGGCAGGATGGCGCCGAAGTTCTCCCGCTTCGGCGTGACGGCCATGCCGCCGTTGACCAGGGAGCCGCCGCCGACGCCACGGCCCTGGTAGACGGTGATGCCGGCGAAGTCCTCGGCGTCGAGGATGCCGGTGTACTTCGGGATGTCCTTGTCGATGGGGAAGCCGAGGAAGTTGCTCAGAGGCTGCTTCGTTCTGGTTCTGAGCCAGAAGGATCTGTTGTCGGGGCTCGTGGTGTTGGCGAAGATCTTGCCGTCGGACCCCGGCGTGTCCCAGGCCATGCCCATCTCCACCATCTGCACGTCGACGCCCGCCTCGGCGAGCCGGAGCGCGGCGACGGAGCCGCCGTAGCCGGTGCCGATGACGAGGGCCGGGAGGTGCGCGCCGTCGGCGACGGCCGAAGTCCTGGCCCGCTCGGCGGCGACGGCGTGACCGCTCAGAGCCACCGCACCGAGAAGAGAACCTGTTCCTGCGAGGAAGCCACGACGGGAGATTCCGTTACGGGCCACTTCAGGGCGGGTCGAGTCACTCATTGCATGTCCCTCACTCTCGACGGAATGGGAACGAGTTCTACTGTTGATTGCCTACCAAGTCGATGCATACCGATAGGTAACGTGCGCGCATTTCCCGCCAACTTCTCCCGATCTTGTACGCGGGCCCGTACCAACGACAGAGCGGCGTGGCGACCACGTCGCCACGCCGCTCTCTGTCCGGGGCCGGCCCCGCCCCCGGCCGGGTCAGGGCTTCCGCGCCACCACGGCGTAGATCCCGCTGGCCTCGGGCTCGGGCGCGTCCTCGTCGCGGAACCACTCGGGCGCCGTGACCAGACCGGGTTCCACGGGCTCCAGCCCCTCCAGGAAACGGGCCACACCGTCGCGGGTGCGGAAACCGAGCTTGATGCCACCCTTCGCGTACTCGGCGGTGACCTGGTCCGACAGCTCCGGGAAGATGTCGGAGGAGGCGTGCGAGAGCACGAGGTGGCTGCCGGAGGGCAGTGCGTCGACCAGCGTGGAGACGATGTCGTACGGGTCCTGCTCGTCCGAGATGAAGTGCATGAGCGCGATCAGCGACAGCGCGATCGGCCGGTCGAAGTCGAGGATGGTACGGGCGTGTTCCAGGATCGCCTTCGGGTCGCGGACATCGGCCTGGATGTAGTCGGTGGCACCCTCGGGGGTGCTGACGAGGAGGGCCTCCGCGTGCCGCAGCACGATGGGGTCGTTGTCGGTGTAGACGACCTTCGCGGAGGGGACGGTGCGCTGCACGATCTGGTGCAGGTTCGGCGCGGTCGGGATGCCGGTGCCGACGTCGAGGAACTGGTCCATGCCCTGCGTCGCGAGCCAGGCGGCCGCCCGGTGCATGAACTCCCGGTTCTGCCGCGCCGCGTCGCGCGCCTCGGGCGGCAGCTGCGCGCCGACGGCCTCGTCGACGGGGTAGTTGTCCTTGCCGCCGAGCAGCCAGTCGTAGACCCGCGCGGGGTGCGCCTGGCTGGTGTCGATCCGGGGCCTGGGGGCGGATGCCGTCATGGGCGGGCTCCATCGTCGCGAGGGGCGGGGCAAGGCGGATGACCTTGGTCTTAGTGTGCCATGTTCAACTACCCGGGTTGATCAGGGTGTTGGGGGTTCACGGCGGGTGCGGCTTTGACAGCGGACGGTGGCGTCTGGTCCCATGACCGCGGTGCCGCGTGGCGCCGGCCACTGAGCAGTGGGCCGGCCGGACGCCGGGCGAGCGCCCTTCACTCAGGGATCACGCCATGAGCCACTCCGCGACCTGATGCGCATGCGCCTTTCGGCGCACCTCCCCCTGTTCTCCGCTGACGTCCGGCGCGCCGTCGCCGCTCAGCGTTCCGCAACGCTCCCGCGCATCGCTCCTGAGGAGATCGCTTTCCCATGCCTCCCTCCACTTCCGCCCTCCTTCGGCTCACCACCACCGGGGCCCGCTCGGGCCGCCCGCACACCGTGCCGCTCGGGTACGTCCAGTACGCGGGTGAGCTGCTCGTCGTCGCCTCGCACCTCGGCGCCGACCGGCACCCCGGCTGGTACCACAACCTGCTGGCCCGGCCCGTCGTGACGGTCACGCTCGGCGCCGACACGTTCCAGGCCGTGGCGGTGCCCGCGCAGGGTGCGCGCCGCGACGAGCTGTTCGCGGCCGTCGTCCGGGCCGCGCCCGGATACGCCGACCATCAGGCGCGGACCGCCCGCACCCTGCCCGTCGTGGTCCTCGACCGGCCCGAGACGGACGCCCCGCAGACCGTGACGACACTCGCCGGGAAGCTGCTGCAGGTGCACGTGTCGCTGCGCGGCCGGCTGCGGCACGTACGGGACGAGACCGAGGCCCACTTCGCCGCGTCGGCCGCGGCGGGGCCGGGCCTCGGCCTGCAGATCCGGCAGCACTGCCTCGCGTTCTGCCAGTCCCTCGCCTTCCATCACGAGAGCGAGGACGGACACCTGTTCCCCGGGATCGCCCGGTGGCACCCGGAGCTGGCCGACGTGTTCGAGCGGCTGCGGGCCGAGCACGTCGAGGTGGGCCGGATCCAGGACGCCCTGGTGGCCCTGCTCGACGACGTGGCGACGGCCGACCCGGAGGTGTTCCGCGCCGAACTCGAGGACATGACGAAGCGACTCACGGCGCATCTCGACTACGAGGAGGAACACCTGCTGCCCGTGCTCGCCGACGTGCCGTGGCCACCGGTGCGCCCGTAGGGTGGCTTGCGGGCAACCCCCGCGAACCCGCAGCCCCGCTGGAAGGAACCGTCGTGCGCGACTGGCAGAGCGAGCTGGGCCTCGAACGGCACGGCGAGGGCGGCTACTTCCGGCGGATCTACACCAGCCCGCACGAGCTGACGACCGCGCACGGCCCGCGCCCCTCGGCCTCGTCGATCCACTATCTGCTCGACGCGGCGCAGCCGAGCGGTCTGCTGCACCGCAATCGCAGCGACATCCTGCACTTCCTCATCGACGGTGGCCCGCTGGAGTACGTCACGGTCGATCCCGCGGGCACGCTCGCGCGCACCGTGCTGGGCGCGGACGCCGAGCGGTTTCTGCTCGTGCCCGGGGGGTGGTGGAAGGCCTCGCGGCTGGTCGGCGGCGCCGGCCACGGTCTGGTGGCGGAGGTCGTCACGCCCGGGTTCGACTACGCGGACCACGAGTTCGCCCCGCGTGCCGTACTGGACGAATTCCCGCACCTCGCCGAGGAGTTGCGGGAGTTCGTGCGCGCGTAGCCGGTCCGGCGGATCAGCCCAGGGTGCGGATCGGGCTGCCCGACAGGTAGGCCTCGATGTCCTCGACGGCGCCCTGGAAGTAGCCGTCGTAGTTGTGGCGGGTGACATAGCCGAGGTGGGGCAGGCCGAGGAAGTTCGGGGCCGTGCGCAGCGGGTCGTCCAGGGGCAGGGGCTCGGTCTCGAAGACGTCGCTGCCGGCGCCGGCGATCCAGCCCTCGCGCAGGGCCCGCAGCAGCGCCTCCTGGTCGACGATCGCGGCGCGCGAGGTGTTGACGAGATAGGCGGTGTCGCGCATCCTCCGCAGTTCGTCGGCGCCGACCAGGCCGCGGGTGCGTTCGCTCAGCACGAGGTGCACGGAGACGAAGTCGCTGGTTTCGAGGAGTTCCTCCTTGGAGGCGGCGAGGGTGGCCCCGGCCTCGGCGGCGCGTTCCGCGGTCAGGTTCTGGCTCCAGGCGGCGACGTCCATGCCGAAGGCGGCGCCGACGCGGGCGACCCGGGCGCCGATCTTGCCGAGTCCGAGCAGGCCGAGGCGGCGGCCGTGCAGGTCGGCGCCGAGGGTGGTCTGCCAGGGGCCGCCGGAGCGCAGGTTGCCGTTCTCGGTGACGACACCGCGGGCGAGCCCGAGGATGAGCGCCCAGGTCAGCTCGGCGGGCGGCTCGGAGCTGCTGGCGGTGCCGCAGACGGTGACGCCGTGGGCGGCCGCGGCGCCCAGGTCGATCGAGGCGTTGCGCAGGCCCGAGGTGATCAGCAGCCGCAGCTCGGGCAGGCGCCCGAACAGCTCGGCCGGGAACGGGGTGCGTTCCCGCATCACGACGAGGATCTCGCAGTCGCCGACCTCCTTGACGAGGTCGTCGTGCGCGGTGATGTGACGGTTGAGGAAGCGGACGTCGACCCGGTCCGCGAGCCGCGCCCAGTCCCCCCGCTCACGGGCGACGTCCTGAAAATCGTCGAGTACGGCACAGCGCAGCGTGGTCACCAAGACTCCCCGGGTCGATCATGTACGAACACCCTAGTACGGGCCTTGCGGTGGCCCCGGGACGCCGTGGGACGAGGCCGCTCGCCGGAACTTCCTCTGCCGCTCGACGACTTGGTACGGACGAATGCCTTGACGCGACTTCCGCCCGTCTCTTAAATCAACTCTTGAAGTTAACGCACCACGCACACCCCCCCATGTCTTCACTTTCTGGCGTGCCCGAGACAGGCGCGGTCCCCCTACCCGAAGTGATGTGATGCTCCATGCGTATACCCCTCCGCCGCAGGCTGCCCCTGGCCACGGCCGCGCTCCTGTGTCTGGGTGCCGGCCTGATGCCCGCGGCGCACGCCGCCGACGCCGGCGCCGACGGCTCCGCCAAGGCCGCCGCGGTCACCTTCTCCGACGATTTCGACGGGGCCGCGGGCTCGCCGGTCGACGGGTCGAAGTGGCAGACCGAGACCGGCGACAACGTCAACAACCACGAGCGGCAGTACTACACGTCGGGCGCGAACAACGCGGCGCTCGACGGCCAGGGCCACCTGGTGATCACCGCCCGCAAGGAGAACCCCGGCAACTACCAGTGCTGGTACGGCACGTGTGAGTACACCTCGGCGCGTCTGAACACCTCGGGCAAGTTCACGACGACGCACGGGCACGTCGAGGCACGGATGAAGATCCCGCGCGGCCAGGGCATCTGGCCGGCGTTCTGGATGCTCGGCTCCGACATCGGGTCGGTCGGCTGGCCGAACTCGGGCGAGATCGACATCATGGAGAACGTCGGCTTCGAGCCCTCGACCGTGCACGGCACGATCCACGGGCCGGGCTACTCCGGCTCGGCCGGGATCGGCGCGGGCTACTCGCTGCCGGGCGGTCAGGCGTTCGCCGACGACTTCCACACGTTCGCGATCGACTGGTCGCAGAACTCCATCAAGTGGTCGGTGGACGGCACGGTCTACCAGACGCGCACACCCGCCGACGTCGGCGGCAACCAGTGGGTCTTCGAGAAGCCGTTCTTCGTGATCCTGAATCTGGCGGTCGGCGGTTACTGGCCGGGCGACCCGGACGGCAGCACGCAGTTCCCGCAGCAGCTGGTCGTGGACTACGTGAAGGTGTCCAACTAGCGGATGGCGCGAGGCCCTGCCCGGCCGGCCCTGGATCACGGGCGGTCGGGCAGGGCCTCACCTCGCTGGACGACAGCGCCTCAGGCCGACGCGCGGCACTCCGGGTGGCCCCAGCCGTCGGGGTTCTTGGCGATGTCCTCGCCCGCGGCGTACGAGCGGCCGCAGCGGCAGCGGCCGGGGAACTTCGCCTTGAGCGTGCGCGACGAGGTCCCCGACGACGCGGACCCGGACGAGGCCGACGCACGCTTGGCGGCTCCGGCCCGCGTCGAGCCGCCCGATGACTTCACCGCCTTCGGCGACTTCGACGACGGGGACGACGGCGGCGGCACGGGCGAGCCGAGGGCGCTGCCCGCGTCCTCCTGCTGGATCGCGGCCCGGCTGGCGGCACGGTCGGCGAAGTCGTTGAGCGGGTCGCCGTCGACCTGGTGCGCGGGGACGTACTTGAACTCGACCTTGCGGCCCTCCAGCAGCGAGTCGATGCGGGCGACCAGCTCCTGGTTGGCGACGGGCTTGCCGGAGGCGGTCTTCCAGCCCTTGCGCTTCCAGCCGGGCAGCCAGGTCGTGACCGCCTTCATCGCGTACTGGGAGTCCATCCGGACCTCCAGTGCCACTTCGGGGCCGATGGTGCTCAACAGCCTTTCCAGGGCGGTGAGTTCGGCGACATTGTTCGTCGCCGTGCCCAGGGCGCCGGCTTCCCACTGGACGGGCTGCTCGTCGCTGTCGGCGACGACCCATGCCCATGCCGCGGGTCCGGGGTTTCCTTTGGACGCGCCGTCACACGCGGCGATCACACGTTCTGCCATGCCCCGATCATGCCAGGGTCCGCGCCCGATCGATGATTGCTGACGTGTCCACGCCCACCGGAAGGGTGCCGAAGGCGACGCCCCCGTCACGGTCGAGCCGGGAGGCGCAGAAGGCGTCGGCGACGGCCGGGTTCCCGTGCCGCACGAGGAGCGAGCCCTGCAGTACGAGCGCCATCGTCTCGACGAGACGGCGGGCGCGGAACTGGAGGGCGTCGGGATCGGTGCCGAGACCGGCGAGGTCCTTGCGCAGCCGGGCCGCGGCCTCGTCGAGCCGCCGGTCGGCGCCGGCCGCCCGCTCGACCTCCTCGAAGTAGGCATCCACGGTCGCGGACTGGCGGGCCATGGCGCGCAGCACGTCGAGCGCGGCCACGTTGCCGGAACCCTCCCAGATCGAGGGCAGGGGCGCCTCCCGGTACAGACGCGGCATGCCGGATTCCTCGACGTAGCCGTTGCCGCCGAGGCATTCGAGGGCTTCGGCGGCGTGCGCGGGGGCCCGCTTGCAGACCCAGTACTTGGTGACGGCGAGCCCGATGCGGCGCAGCAGGTCCTCGGAGTCGTCGCCGCGCGCGGACCGGTCGACGGCTCCCGCGAGGCGCAGGGCCGCGACGGTGGCGGCCTCCGCCTCGACGGCCAGGTCGGCGAGGACGTTGGTCATCAGCGGCTGGTCGATGAGGCGGGCGCCGAAGGCGCTGCGGTGGGTGGCGTGGTGGACGGCCTGGACGAGGCCCTGGCGCATGCCGGAGGCGGAGCTGACGGCGCAGTCGAGGCGGGTCATGTTGACCATCTTGATGATGGTGGCGACGCCCCGGCCCTCCTCGCCGACGAGAGTGCCGATCGCTCCCTCGTACTCGATCTCGGAGGAGGCGTTGGACCGGTTGCCCAGCTTGTCCTTGAGGCGCTGGAGGCGGATCGCGTTGCGGGTCCCGTCCGGCAGGACGCGCGGCACCAGGAAGCAGGACAGGCCGCCGGGCGCCTGGGCGAGGGTGAGGAAGACGTCGGACATGGGCGCGGACGTGAACCACTTGTGCCCGGTCAGCGCGTACCGGCCTTCTTCGCCCGTCGGGACGGCGCGCGTGGTGCCCGCGCGGACGTCGGAGCCGCCCTGCTTCTCCGTCATCGACATCCCGGCGATGAGGCCGCGCTTGCCGGTGGGCTCGCGCAGTCCGAAATCGTAGACGCCTGAGGTGAGCAACGGCTCGTAGACGGCGGCCAGTCGCGGAGAGGTGCGCAGGGCGGGCACGGCCGCGTAGGTCATGGAGACCGGGCAGAGGTGGCCGGGGTCGGCCTGCCCCCAGACGTAGATCTTGGCGGCGCGGGCGACGTGCGCGCCGGGCCGGTCGTCGGCCCAGGGCGCGGCGTGCAGGCCGCGCTCCACGGCGACGGTCATCAGTTCGTGCCAGTACGGGTGGAACTCGACCTCGTCGATCCGGTGGCCGTAGCGGTCGTGGGTGTGCAGAACAGGGTGGTTCTGCTCGGCCAGCCTCCCCCACTCCTGGACCTTCTCGGACCCGGCGAGGAGGCCGAGGTCGTGCAGCTCGGGTTCGGCCCAGGCGGCGCCCTCGCGGCGCAGGCTCTCCAGGAGGGCGGGGTCGGCGGCGACGTCGTGTCCGGTCAACGGCGGTACTTGGTTGGTGACTTCATGCGTGGTCGGCATCGACGGCTCCCAAGGTTCCGAGGGCTCGCAGGGTGAAGGTGAGGAGGGCGGGGACGGCGTCGGGCCCCCGGTCCGGGTCCGACAGGGGGCCGATGAGCGCCTCCGCGCCCGCGCCGACCAGTGCGGCGGCGGTCAACTGCGCGTCTTGCGGCGGTAGTTGTCCCTTGCGTACGCCGTCGGCGATGTGCTCGGCGAACACGTCACGGAAGGCCCGCCGGAAGACGAGGCGCTCGGCGTCCACCGCCGGGTCGACCGGCTCGGCGAGCAGCGCGTACGCCAGGCGGGGCGACTTCAGGGCGCGGCGCGCGAACGTCTCGACGACGGCGACGACCCGCTCCGCCGATGCCGCGGCGGGCCGGGCCGCCGCCTCCCGCACGGCGGCCACCTCGCGGGTGACGACGCGCCGGAACAGTTCGACGGACAGCTCGGCCTTGCTGGGGAAGTGCCGGTACACGCTGCCGGTGGCGATGCCGGCGCGTGCGGCGACGGCGGACATGGAGCAGCCGGCGTACCCGTGCTCGGCGAGCAGCAGCGTGGCCGCGTCGAGGACTGCGGTGCGCTGAGCGTCGAGGCGGGCCTGCACGGCAGGTGTTCGTCGGTAGGGCACGCAAGAAGTGAAGCACTGATTCAGTGCTTCAACAAGGGGCGTGCCGGACGTCCGGTCCGAGCCGCCGACCGGCTCAGTCGGTCAAGTCGACCCGGATGGTGAGCAGTTGCGTACCGAAGGCGCGGACAGCCGCACTGTTGTAGCGGGGCAGGGACGTGAGGCGGGCGCGGGCGTCGTCGTCCGGGAGCAGGTGCGCGGTGCCGGTGTGCCAGCGGCCGCGGAGCCGGACGCGGACCTCCGGGTCGGCCTGGATGTTGCGCACGTACTGCGACTTCAGGCCGAACTCGGAGACGAACCAGAAGGCGTCGCCGGCCCGTCGCCCACCGACCGGGGTACGGCGGGCCAGACCCGAGGCGCGGCCCGTGGTCTCGATGAGCACCTGACCGGGCATCCGGGTCGACAGCGGGTTGGCGACCCGGCGCTGGAACGTCGTGACGATGCGGTGCTTGATCTCCTGGGCGCGCGACATGTCCGCACTGTAGTGGGGGGATATCCCCCTGCCGATGGACCGGCTCCCCGGATGGTGCCGGGCGGCCCGGTCGACGATCGTCGGTCCCCTCGCACGAAACGCGGCGATGCGGCAACGCAACAGGACACTCACGGGGAGAAAATGACGATGCGACACAGAAATCTCAAGGTGGCGACGGCGGTCGTGGCACTGGCACTCGTCGGCGGGGCCGTGGCGCCCACGGCGGTGGCCGCGCGGCCGGGCGTCGAGGGGCTCTGGCGGGTGAACGGCTACGGCACGGTCCTGTCCGTCACGGACGGGCGGCTGCAGGAGTACCAGACGACCAAGGCCGGCTGCGTGCGGGGCGACTCCGCGCGCCGGACGGCGCCGGGCAGGTACACGAGCGACGAAGGAGCGGTGTACACCGTTCGTCCGCAGGGGACGCTGCAGTTCGACGGTTCACCGGGCCATCGGGAACTGCGCCGGATCGCGGAGCTGCCGGCGAGTTGCGGCCGCCCGATGCCCGCGACCCCGGTGGCGGCGTTCGACGTCTTCTGGCAGTCCTTCGAGGAGAACTACCCGTTCTTCGCCGCCAAGGACATCGACTGGCACGCCGTACGGGACGCGTACCGGCCCAGGGTTCACGCCGGGACGACCCGGGACGAACTCTTCACGATCTTCAGCGAGATGGTGACGCCGCTGTACGACGCCCATGTGGCGGTGGTCGACGGCGACCGGCACTTCGCCGAGGTCCGGCCGGGCACCACGATGCCGAGCGAGGAACTGGACACCGAGGTCAGGGAGTTCGTCGCACGCCGCGACCTCGGCGGCAAGGCACCGCGGGAGTTCGCGGGCGGCCGGATCGGTTACGCGGACCTGCCCGGCGGACAGGGCTATCTGCGGATCTCCGGGTTCGCGGGCTATGCCGGGCAGGAGCGCTCGTACGCCGTCCATCAGGCGGAGCTCGACAAGGCGCTGGACGCCGTCCTCACCAGCGAGCGGACCGCCTCCCTCAAGGGGCTGATCATCGATCTGCGGATCAACGGCGGGGGCTACGACTCCCTCGGTCTGCACATCGCCGAACGCCTCACGGACACCCCGTACATCGCCTACCGCAAACGCACGCAGTACACCCGCCCGCAGCCCATCACCGTGGAGCCCACGCGCGGCGCACCCCGCTACTCGGGCCCGGTCGCCCTGCTGACGGGCGGCTCGACGGTCAGTGCGGGCGAGACGTTCACCCAGGCCCTCATCGACCGGCCCGGCGGAACGGTCCGTGTCGGGGAGGCCACCCAGGGCGTCTTCTCCGACACGATGGCCCGCAAGCTGCCCAACGGCATGGAGGTCTGGCTCCCCAACGAGAAGTTCCTGACCCGCTCGGGGACGACCTTCGACGGCACGGGCATCCCGCCGCACCTGCGCACGCCGGTCTTCACCGAGGAGGAGTTCGCGAAGAACCGGGACTCGGCCTTCGACACCGCGGTCGCGGTGCTCGCGCGGGAGAGCAAGGGGGAGGGCAAGAGGAAGCCCCGACCGTGACGGGGGACCACGGCCGGGGCGGCTGAGAGGTGGACACGGATGGCGGTCGCCTCTCGGCGGGGGGCTCCGCAGGGCTTCAGCCGAACGATCTTCCCTGCGGGCAATGGGTGAGGCCCGGGGACACTGTTCCATCCGCGTCCACGGTGGGTTCAACGGGCAAAGGGGCAGGGGTGTTCCCGGCCGCGCCGCAGCGGCGCGTGAGGTACATCACGGTCCGTAAGGCATCGCGCCCAGCTGTCATGTAATGACCGTTATTGCTGTGCGCTGCGGCGGTACAGGTGGCCGTAGGGTGCCGTAGTGATCTTCGTCCCGGTTTCTCGTCGGCTGTCCGCCCTGGGCCTCGTCCTGGCCGCCGCCCTGCTGTCCGCCTGCTCGTCGACCCCGTCCTCCGAGGACCGTCCGCCGGACGTCGTGCGGCCCACGGCCGACATGGACTTCGACTACCAGATCGGAGGCGCCTACAAGCCGCCGTCCGGGGTACGGGCCGTCTCCCGCGACCGGAGCGCGGCGCCGGAGCGCGGGCTCTACAACGTCTGCTACGTCAACGCGTTCCAGGCGCAGCCCCAGGCGCTGGGCTGGTGGAAGAAGAACCATCCCGACCTGCTGCTGCGCGACGGGGACGGCGACCTGGTGATCGACGAGGACTGGGACGAGGCGCTCCTCGACCTCTCGACGGCGGCCAAGCGGGCGCGGCTCGTGAAGATCGTCGGGCCGTGGATCGACGGCTGCGCCGACGACGGCTACCAGGCTGTCGAACCCGACAACCTCGACTCCTACGAACGCTCCGACGACCTGCTGAAGCCCGCGGACGCGGTCGCCTTCGCGAAGCTGCTCGCCGACCGCGCGCACGCGGCGGGGCTCGCCGTCGGCCAGAAGAACACCGCCGAGCTGCTGCCGAAGCACGCGGCCATGGGCTTCGACTTCGCGGTGGCGGAGGAGTGCGCCCGCTACGACGAGTGCGGGGACTACGCGTCCGCGTACGGCGACCGGGTCTTCGTCATCGAGTACCGCGCCGCCGACTTCACCCGCGCCTGCCGCGCCTGGGGCAAGGAGCTGTCGATCGTGCTGCGGGACCTGGACGTGCTGCCCGCGAAGGCGAAGGGGTATGTGCGCAAGGCCTGTTGATCGCGCAAGGCCTCACGGCGTGCGGGACGCCGTGCCGAGCGCGTCCAGCCGGCGCTGGATCGCCTCGAGCGCCCCGGGGCGCCGGCCCGGGACCTGATGCCGCAACGCCGTGAGGGCCGTGGCCTGGGCCCGCGCACGGGCCGGGTCGGCGACCTGCTCCCACTGGTGGTGGGCGCGGTCGACGGCGGCCTCGACGTCCTCGTCGGTACCGGCCTCACCGCGGGCGAGCCGGGCCCGCGCGACCGCGGTCCACAACGCGCAGCTGCGGGGCGGGTCCTGGGCGAGCCGCGCGAGATCCGCCCGCACCTCCAGCCAGTGGATGGCCTGCGGTGAACCGGCGCCGTGCGTGCGCAGCGCCTCGCTCTCCCAGGTCGCCGCGATGGCGGAGGCCTCGCTGTGCCGTCCGGCCTGGGCCGCCGCGAGCAGTGCGGGGTGCGGGTCGCCGCCGTCCGCGGGGCGGGGCGCGGGGACCGGCGCGGCCGGAGCGGGTACCGCCTGGGCGGGCACGGCGGGGACGGGCACCACCGTCACCTGCGTCGGCGGCGCCGCCGGGAACCGCGT
Organism: Streptomyces sp. NPDC050264; assembly: GCF_040655895.1. Classification (NCBI taxonomy): domain Bacteria; kingdom Bacillati; phylum Actinomycetota; class Actinomycetes; order Kitasatosporales; family Streptomycetaceae; genus Streptomyces; species Streptomyces sp. NPDC050264. The sequence continues at coordinate 243,333 of NZ_JBFAKV010000006.1, read as the reverse complement.
GTCCTGCGCCAGGAACAGCGCGTTCGCGGGCCCGGCGGCGGCGGCCGCCGCCTCGTGCAGGTGGGCCCACGCGGGCCGTTCGCCGCCGCGCCAGATGTCGGCGTACGCCTTGAGGTAGGCGGGGGTCAGGACGGTGCGGCGCGGCGGGGGCGGGGACACCCGCCCGTACAGGCGCACTCCGTGGCCGAGTCCGAGGCCGCCGGCACGCACGTGCTCCCAGGCGGCCGGGTCGGCGACCAGGTCGAGGACGACGGTGGTGGTGTGGGGGCGGCGCAGGGCCAGTTCACCGGTGAGCCAGTGCCAGGGCAGGGCCGTGTAGCGCAGCGTCGAGGGGGTGGTGCGGGCCAGCGCCAGGTGGAGCAGGTGCTGACGGTGGTCGAGGTGCAGCTGGCCGGTGACGTACAGGTGGAGCGGTCCGGGGAGAGCGGCGGCCGTGCGGATACGGGTGAGGACGACCTGCGGGTCCAGCGGGTCGGCGAGTTCGACGACGGTGGCCGCCGCCGTGCCGGTGAGCGCGCTCGGCGGGACCGCCGCGAGCGTCGGCAGCACCGCGGCCGCGTCGATGAGGCACCCCTTGCCCGCGGGGGCCGCCGCGAGGAGCAGCGCCGTTCCCGGCTCGGTGGAGTGTGCCTCGTATGTGCCTTGCGCGTTGATCACCCCAGCACCGTAACCGCAATCCGTCGCGGTGCGCGCCCCGGACCAACACCCCAACTGGTCCCGCTACGGTCTGATTTCACCCGTTTTTCACACGCGGGGCGGCGCCCTCGGAGCCGGTGCGCAGCGCGGCGCACAGCCAGTCGTGGGCCTCGCCCGTCGTCGGGGGCGCGGCCGGGGCGACGGCCGCGGCGAGCTGCCAGTAGCGGTCCACGACCCGGTCCGTGGTGCGGGCGAGGACGGTGCGCGGGCGCCGCCTGAACTCGCCCGAATCCCGTGCGTGTTGCGCTTCGGCGTGCGCGGCGACGAGCGCGTCGAGCGCGGGGCCCGGCGCGGGTGCGCGGCCCGCGGCCACGGCGGCCGCGGGCAACTCGTGGGCCACACCCAGCCCCCCGTACGGGGCGACCGGGTCACAACCCGCGTCCCTGGCGGGCAGCGCGGGCGCCGGGGCGGTGCGGGCCAGGGCGTGCAACCGGGCGTAGGCGAGCAGGCGGCGGCGCCAGACCGGGCGAGTTCGGTGGTGTCGGGCGGCAGCGGCGCGGCGGCGAGCACGGCGAGGCGGGTGGCGCGCTCGGCCGGGGAGCCGGACTCGTCGACGAGCCGCAGCGCACTCTCGCGCCGGCGCAGCGCGGCGAGTTCGCCCTGGACGTCGGCGAGGCGACGGGCGACCGCGTCGCGCAGCGCGCCGTCCTTCTTGAGCGCGCGCTCGATGTCGGGCACCGGTTCGTCCAGAGCGCGCAACGCCCGGATCGTGCGCAGCTGTTGGGGGGCGTCGTCCCCGAAGCGGCGTTCGAGCCGGCGGCCGGGCACTGGCCGATGCTCTGCGCTCCGCACGACGTGGCGAAGGTGCTGGTGCGGGCCGTCGCGGACGAGGGAGAGCGGGTGCCGCCCGCCGCACCCCCGGCCGGCTGAGGGTGCGGACTCTCCCCCGTGCCGCGAAGCTGAGGGGCATGGACGGACTGGACGGATACCCCTCAGTGGTCGTACACGCGGCGCAGCCCGGCGGGCGGCGGGTCGCCATCCGCGGCGAGGACGCGGGCCTGGCGACCTCGCTCGCGGACGTGGTGGAGTTCCTGCGCCGCGCCGGCCTCGACGACGCGCCGCTCGACGACCCGGACTTCATCGAGTGGCGCGGCGGCGGCAGTGCGATGTGGCCCGCCGGGATCAACGATCCGGACGACGGGATCTAGGCCCGATGCCGTTGCCTTAGCCGCGATCTTGGTGCGTGCACCCCCGAGCGCAGGCGCGGCGCGCATCCTGGTGACATTCTCAAGAACCGCAGGAGTCCACCGTGTCACGGCGGTTCATGAGCCTGGGGCGACGAAGGGCAGGATCGCCCGTAACGCAACGGCATTGACCCTAGGCCGTGTACACGCCGGTTTCTACCGGTAACCGGTGACGTCGGCGGGCTTGCCCGTGTCCTGGACCTCCACGAGGTAGCGCCACGCGTCGGGCCTGCTGCCGTCGACGTCGGTGAAGCCGTAGACCTGGGCGAGGCCGCCGCTGGAGAGCGAGGTCCCGTTGTAGCGGGAGACGTCCGGGTCGGCGGCGAGGGCGGCGACCGCGCGGCCGACGTAGCGGGGGGTCTCGGAGATGGCGAAGTGTGCCTGGTCCTTGAGGGCGTCGCGCCAGGTGTCCTCGGTGACGCCGAAGGCGTCGAGCATGATCTCCGAACGCATCCAGCCGGGCGTCAGGGCCACGGCGGTGGCACCGCGCGAGCCGAGTTCGTGGCCGAGGGAGAACGCCATCCGCAGCACGGAGCTCTTGGCGAGGTCGTAGAAGAAGGAGTTGCGGTAGTTCGCCGCGTTGTACTCGGCCGTGCCGTCCGTCATCTCTACGACCAGGCCGCCCGGGTCGCGCAGCAGGAGCGGCAGCGCGAAATGACTGGTGATCGCGTGCGTCTCGACGGCGAGGCGGAGCAGCCTGAGGCCCTTGTCGAGGTCGTGCTCCCAGACGGGGGCTTCCCAGGCGAAGAGCTGTTCGCCGCCCCAGATGTCGTTGACGAGGACGTCGAGGCGGCCCTGTGCGGTGTCGATGCGCTCGACGAGGGCGCGGACCTGGTCCTTCTCCAGGTGGTCGGTGGGGACCGCGACGCCCTGGCCGCCCGCCGCCGTGACCAGGTCGGCGGTGTCCTCGATGGTCTCGGCACGGTCGTACTCGGAGCGCCGGGTACGGGTCGTGCGGCCGGTGACGTAGACCGTGGCGCCGGCCGCGCCGAGTTCCACGGCGATGCCCCGGCCGGCTCCGCGGGTGGCGCCCGCGACGAGCGCGACCTTGCCGCTGAGGGGCGCCCGCCGCTCCTGGGGGCTCTCCTGCGGGTTCTGCTGCTGCGAGTGCGTCACGTCCGTCTCCCGTGGTGATTGCCGCGCCGTCCGCCGCGTTCCTTCGACGAGCATCCCCGGGAATCCCGACATCTTCTGTCCGGCTTCCGCCCGTGTCCGCACTGATTTCGCACCGCGCCTCGCGGCCGAGATACCCCCCGGGGTATTCGTTACCCTCGGGGACATAGGGTCGCCTGTGTCGTCAGGGATTCCCGTCGCCCCCGCAAGCCGTTTCAACAAGCCGCTTCACCTGGGAGAACCATGAGCACCACCCTCGCCCCCGCCGAACTGCACGCCCTGCCCGCCGACGGCACCCTCGTCGTGGACGTGCGCGCTCCCGGCGAGTACGCCGCCGGACACGTGCCCGGCGCGGTCAACGTGCCCGCGGATCTTCTCGACACGCTCCTGCCCGACCTGCAGGCCGCCGCCGAGCGGCAGGATCTCGTCCTGGTGTGCGCGGCCGGTCAGCGGTCGGCCGCCGCCTGCGCGAAGCTCGCCGACGCGGGCGTCGACTCCGTCGGCCTGGCGGGCGGCACGCGGGCCTGGGCCGCCGACGGACTGCCCGTCGACACCGCCACGCGACCGAACCGCTCCGTCTGGGCCATGGACCGCCAGGTGCGGTTCACCGCCGGTTCCCTCGTCCTGCTCGGTCTCGCCCTCGGCCGGCGCGCGCCGAAGGGCCGCCTGCTGGCCGCCGGGATCGCGTCGGGCCTGGTGTACTCCGGGCTGAGCAACACGTGCGGCATGGCGGCGATGCTGGGCAGGCTGCCGTTCAACCGGCCCGAGCCGGGCGTGCTGGACGAGGCCCGCGCGGCGTTGCGCGGATGAGCGGGAACCCCGCGGCGACGGACGCCGTCCTCAAACGGCTGCGCCGCGCGCAGGGACAGCTGGCCGGCGTCATAGCGATGATCGAGGCGGGCCGCGACTGCAAGGACGTGGTCACCCAGCTCGCCGCTGTGTCACGAGCGTTGGACCGGGCCGGCTTCAAGATCATCGCCTCCGGCATGCGGGACTGCCTGAACGCCGCGGACGGCGAGCAGCCCCCGCTCAGCGAGGAGGAGCTGGAGAAGCTGTTCCTCTCGCTGGCGTGAGCTGCCCGCGACCGTCCGTCTCAGGCGGCGCGCCGGACCCGTGACCCGTGGCGGCGCACGAGGTCCGCGTACCGGTGGCCACTGCCCTTGATGGTGCGCTGCTGCGTCGCGTAGTCGACGTGCACGAGGCCGAACCGCTTGTCGTAGCCGTACGCCCACTCGAAGTTGTCGAGCAGCGACCACGCGAAGTACCCGGCGAGCGGGGCGCCCTTGCGGGCCGCGCGGGCGCAGGCCGCGATGTGGTTCACGAGGTACTCCTCCCGCTCGGGGTCGTCCACGGTGCCGTCGGGGCGGACCACGTCCGGGAACGCCGAGCCGTTCTCGGTGACGTACAGCTGGCGGGCGCCGTACTCGTGGGTGAGGCGGAGCAGCAGCGTCTCGATGCCGTTGGCGTCGACCTCCCAGTCCATGCCGGTGCGCGGAACTCCGAGGCGGCGCACGGCCTGCGCGTACGGGGCGGGGCCCGCCGGGTGGTCGGCGATGGCGGACGGGAAGTAGTAGTTGAGGCCCAGCCAGTCGAGCGGTTCGGCGATGGTCGCCAAGTCGCCCGGCTTCTCCGGGAGTTCGACGCCGTAGACCTCGACCATGTCGGCGGGGAAACCGCGGCCGTGCACCGGGTCGAGCCACCAGCGGTTGGCGTGGCCGTCCATCCGGCGGGCCGCGGCGATGTCCTCCGGGCGGTCGGTGGCGGGCTCGACCTGCGCGAGGTTGTTGACGATGCCGACCTCGGCGCCGGGCACGGCCGCGCGGATCGCCTGCGTGGCCAGTCCGTGACCGAGCAGCAGGTGGTAGGAGGCCTGGACGGCGGCGGTCAGGTCGGTCCAGCCGGGCGCCATCCGGCCTTCGAGGTGACCGATCCACGCGGAGCACAACGGTTCGTTGAGCGGCGTCCAGTGCTTCACGCGGTCACCGAGCCGCTCCGCGACGACGGCGGCGTACTCGGCGAAGTGCTCGGCGGTCTCGCGGGCCGGCCAGCCACCCCGGTCCTGGAGCACCTGCGGCAGGTCCCAGTGGTAGAGGGTGACCGACGGGGTGATGCCCTCGGCGAGCAGCGCGTCGATCACCTCGTCGTAGAAGTCGAGGCCCTTGGCGTTGACCGGGCCGTCGCCGCCGGGCACGACACGCGGCCAGGCGACGGACAACCGGTAGGCGTTCGTGCCCAGTTGGCGCATCAGGCCGATGTCCTCGCGCCACCGGTGGTAGTGGTCGCAGGCGATGTCGCCGTGGTCGTCGTTGTCGATCTTGCCGGGGGTGTGCGAGAAGGTGTCCCAGATCGAGGGCGAGCGGCCGTCCTCGGAGACGGCGCCCTCGATCTGGTACGCGGACGTGGCCGTGCCCCACAGGAAGTCGTGCGGGAAGGCTGCGAGGTCAAGGGGGTCGGACACAGGGTTCCTTTCACAAAAGGGTGGTCACTTGACGGCACCGGCGGTCAGACCGGTGACGAGGTAGCGCTGCAGCAGCAGGAAGCCGGCGACGACGGGCACGCTGACCACCAGGGAGGCGGCCATGATCTGGTTCCAGTACACGTCGTTGAGGTTGGCGTAGGCGCCGAGGCCGACCGAGAGCGTGCGGGTCGTTTCGTTCGTCATGACGGAGGCGAAGAGCACTTCTCCCCAGGCCGTCATGAACGAGTAGACGGCGACCGCGACGATGCCGGGGATGGCGGCCGGCACGATGATCCGGAACAGGGCACCGAGCGGGCCGCAGCCGTCGACGAGTGCGGCCTCGTCGAGATCGCGCGGCACCGACTCGAAGTACCCGATCAGCATCCAGATCGAGAACGGCAGCGTGAAGGTCATGTAGGTGAGGATCAGTCCGCCGCGCGAGCCGAACAGGGCAATACCGGTGGCGTTGCCGATGTTGACGTAGATGAGGAACAGCGGCAGCAGGAAGAGGATGCCGGGCAGCATCTGCGTCGACAGGACGGTCACCGTGAAGACGCGCTTGCCGCGGAAGCGGTAGCGGCTGACCGCGTAGGCGGCGAAGACGGCGATGACGACCGAACAGACCGTCGCCGTGCCCGCCACGATCACCGAGTTCATGAAGTACCTGGCGAGCGGGACGGTCGACCAGATGTCGATGTAGGGCCGGATGGTCAGCCCGCTGGGGATCCAGCGGAACTCGCCCTGGACGTCCTGAAGCGGCTTGAGCGAGCTGGACACCATGACGAACACGGGCAGCAGGACGAAGCCGGTGAGCAGCGTCAGGAAGATCCGCCTGCTCCACAGGAACGAGCGGGGCGCGGCCATCGGCGATCTGTGCCGCACGGCGGCAATCTCCGTGTCAGACATCTGCGGCCTTCCTTCCCCGTGAGGTGAGCGCCAGGTACACGCCCGTCACGACGAGCAGGAACAGCAGGAGCAGCACGGACATGGCGGAGCCGGTGCCGAAGTTCCAGGTGACGAACGACGATTGGTAGATGTGGACCGAGACCAGGTCCGCGGCCTTGGGGGCCGCCTTGCCGAACATCACGTACGGCGTGTTGAAGTCGTTGAACGTCCACAGGAACAGGACGAGCACGAGGACCTGGTTGACGGGGCGCAGCGACGGCAGCGTGATGCGGCGCAGCTGCTGCCACAGGCCGGCGCCGTCGAGGGCGGCGGCCTCGTACATCTCCTTCGGGATGTTCTGCAGTCCGGCCATGACGATGAGGAAGGCGAACGGCCAGCCCTTCCACACGGAGACGGTGAGCAGCGCGTAGAAGCTGTTGTCGCCGATGAGCCAGAACGACGGCTTGTCGGTGACGCCGAGCTGGTCGTGCAGGACGTGGTTCACCAGGCCGTTGTCGTGCTGGAACATGAACACCCAGGTGATCACGGCGGCGTAGACGGGCAGCGCGTAGGGGATCAGGAACAGGGCGCGCAGGATGCCGCGTCCCTTGAACGTCTCCTGCATGTAGATCGCGGCCGCCGTGCCGATGGCCCAGCACAGGCCGACGGAGAGGACCGTGAACAGGCAGGTGACGAAGAAGGAGTGGAGCAGGGCCTGGCCGACGGGGGCGTCGAAGTCGACGGCGATCTTGAAGTTGTCGAAGCCGGACCACGGGGCGGTGCCCCAGTCGCGGATGTAGAACTGGGTGAGCTCGCGGAAGCTCATCACGATGCCGATGACCATCGGGATCAGATGCACGAGGAGTTCGAGGGCCAGGGCCGGCAGAAGCAGCAGGTACGGCAGGCCGATGCGGCGGATCCGCCCGGGGCGGCGGCCCTTGCCGCGCGCCGCCCCGGGGGTCTTCTCGCCGACGGCCCGCCCCTCCCCCGCCTCTGCGGGGGTGGTGGCGGTCGTGGTCATGTGGGTCTCCGCACTCACTTCGTCGGCATCGACTGCTGGGCCTTGGTCAGCGCCGCCTTCACGGACTCCGTGGTGACCGGCTTACCGGCGGCGGCGTCCGCGAACAGCTCCTTCACGGCCGTGCCGACGGCGGTCTCGAACTGCGACTCGTCCGCGACCTGGGGCAGCGGGGCCGCGCTCTTGCCGAGGGTGTCCTTGAGGACGCCCGTGGACTGCGCGTTGAACGCCGGGTCCTCCTGCGCGGCCTTGACCGGCGGGATCGAGCCGTAGGTCTTGTTGAGGAGCTTGGACTCCTCGTCGCTGGTCATGAACTTCACGAACTTCGCGGCGCCGTCGAGGTTCTTGGTGTTCTTGAAGACGGCGATGTTGATGCCGGCGACCATGGAGTTGGTGGACTCGCCCTGGCCGGGGGTGCCGGACTGGACGGGCGCGGGCACGACGCCCCACTCGTCGTCCTTCATGCCCTGCGACTTGAAGGTGGACGCGGCGGCCTGCCACAGCACCATCGCGGTCTTGTTCTTGGAGAAGTCGCTCAGGGACTGGTTCTGCGCGTACTCGGCGTTGCCCGGCGCGATGATCTTGTCCTTGGCCATCAGGTCGACGTACTGCTTCACGGCCGCGACCGCGCCGTCGGAGGTGAAGTCCGGCTTGCCGTCGGCGGTGAACCAGTCGGCGCCGTGCTGCTTGGCCAGGACGAAGACCTGGTGGATGTTGTTGGACAGGTTCGACCCCTCGGCGGCAAGGCCCCACTTGCCGTCCTTGGAGATCTTCTTGCCGTCGGCGACGATCTCGTCCCAGGTCGTCGGGGGCTTGGAAATCCCGGCGTCCTTGAACATCTTCTTGTTGTAGTAGAGCGCGTACGACATCGAGTACAGCGGCACCGCGGCGGGGTCCTTGCCCTCGGCGCCGGCCGAGCCGATCGCGGACTCGACGAACCGGTCCTTGCCGCCGATCTTGTCGAAGTTCTTCGCGTCCCACGGCAGCAGCGCGCCGCTGGCCTGGAGCGAGGCGCTCCAGGTGTTGCCGATGTTGAGGACGTCCGGGCCCTGGCCCGACGTGGTCGCGGTGAGGATCCGGTTGAGCAGGTCGGACCACGGGACGACCTCGAGCTTGACCTTGATCCCGGTCTGCTTCTCGAACTTGTCGAGTTCGGGCTGGAGGACCTTCTTGTCGACCGAGATGCTGGCGCCCTGGTTCGACGCCCAGTAGGTCAGGGTCTTCGGGGAGTCGTTGGACCCGCCCCCCGAGGACGAGCCACCGCCGCAGGCGGTCGCGGCGAGGGCGAGCGAGAGGGTGGCAGCGCCGACGGCTGCGGCTCGGATTCTGCTCATGGCTCCAGGTGTCCCTTATCCGGAGGAACCCCGATCGCGTTCCGTCCACGTACACCAGAGCTCAGCGCTGCGAGATGTACGGGTTCAAGTAGTGAACGCCCTCAGGGCTTAATTTAGGCTGTGAGTTAAGCCGCACAAGAAGAGGGCGTCAAGGGATCGCACACGGGTATCTTGCGCGGGGCGGGGGTTGTTGGCGTCTTGTCGGCGCAGGGAGAGGGAGATCATGGCCGGGCGGAACGGGCGTACGGTGCACGACCTGCGGCGCGAGAATCGCGCGGCCCTATTGCAACAGTTGTATTTCGATGGGCCGTTGAGTCGGTACGAGCTGGGCCCGGCGACGGGACTGAGTTCAGGTTCCGTCAGCAATGTGGTGGCCGAGCTGGCCGCCGAGGGGCTGGTGGAGGAGGCGGGCAGCGTCGAGTCCGACGGCGGCCGGCCGCGCACACTGCTGCGGATCGCGCCGGAGTGCGGACTGCTGATCGGGGTGGACGTCGGCGAGAACCTGGTCCGCGTCGAGCTGTTCGACCTGGTCCTGACCGAACTGGCGCGCGTGGAGCGCCCGTTGGCGGTACGGGACCGGTACGACGTCGATCTGGTCGTGCGGCACATCCGCGACGGCGTCGCCGACGTCCTCGCGGCGGCGGATGCGGACCCCGGGCAGCTGCTCGGGGTGGGCGTCGGAGTTCCCGGCATCGTGGCGCGGGACCCGGAGCGCGGGGCGGTGGTGCACGGCCAGACGATCGGCTGGCCGGAGGTGCCGCTGGAACAGCTGCTCCGCGAGGGCTCCCAACTCCCCGCCGAGATACCGTACTTCATCGACAACGGAGCCAAGACGCTCGGGCAGGCGGAGATGTGGTTCGGGGCCGGGCGGGGGGCCGGCAGCGCGGTGGTGGTGCTGTTCGGCTCGGGCGTCGGGGCCTGCGTGGTCGCCGAGGACGGCGCCGAGGGACGGGCCGTCGAGTGGGGACATCTGACGGTACGGGTGCGGGGACGGCGCTGCCGGTGCGGGGCGCTCGGCTGCCTGGAGGCGTACGCGGGGGCGCAGGCGCTCGTCGAGCGGTGGCGGGAGGCGGGCGGCTCGCCGAGCGGCGACGGCGGCGAAGAGGCGGCGCTGGCCGAGCTGTTGGGGACGGCGTACGGAAGCGAGGGACCCGAGCTCGAACGGGCGCTGGCGCTCTCGGTCCTGGAGGAGACCGCCGAGTACCTGGGGGCGGGCCTGTCCGACCTGATCAACCTCTTCCAGCCGGAGCGGATCCTGATCGGCGGCTGGGCGGGCCTGCGGCTCGGGCCGCGTTTCCTGGAGTCGGTGCGCCGGCACATCGGGACGTACGCGCTCGACTATCCGGTGGGGCGGGTCGGCGTGGAGCTGGGCCGTCTCGGCCCCGACGCGGTGACGGTCGGGGCGGCCACGCTGCCGCTGGCGGGGTTCTTCGCGCGGGGCGGCCGCCGGGCCGAGCCGGCGCCGGCCCAGGAACTTCCGGGCTGGCGGCGGGCGATGGTGGCGCGGCGGGGCGTGCGGGGCGGCCGGGTCCCGGCGGCCGGTCAGGGCCCGGGCCAGTGACCCGCGAGTGACGCGCGCCGCAAAGGGAGCGTGTCGCCGGGCAGGGCATGTTTCCATGGGGCCGTGCGAGAGATCACCATTGCCTCCGAACCGCGGGTCAGGCCCCGCGAGGACGACGACCTCGGGGCATGCGTCGCCGTCCTGGCCGCCGTGCACGCCAAGGACGGCTACCCCACCAACTGGCCTGCCGATCCCGCCCGTTGGCTGGCCGCCGGCGCGGGTGGGACGGCCTGGGTCGCGCAGTGGGACGGGCGGGTCGTCGGGCACGTGATGCTGGGGCCGCCGGGCGCGGGCGATGTGGCGCCGTCCCTGGTCGCGGCGGGCCCCGAGGCGGCGGTCGTCGGCCGGCTGTTCGTCGACCCCGCGGCCCGCGGGCACCGGATCGGCGCGATGCTGCTCGACCGCGCCGCGCAAGAGGCCTACCGGAAGGCGGCGCGGGCCGTGCTCGACGTCGTCGCCACCGACACGGCCGCCGTCGCCCTGTACGAACGGCTCGGGTGGGAGTTTCTCGCCACGGGTCAACAGGAGTGGGGGCCGGGCGAGTTGGTGGACGTACGGTGTTACGCGGCGCCGCCGGTCCGACGGTGCCGCCCCGGTCCGCCGATGCCCGCACCGCATCGATGCACCCCCACGTCGAAGGAGCCTTCATGACGCAGGTCGCGCCCGCCCGTCCGGCGAAGCAGCGCAAGCAGGACACGCTCGCCCGTCTGGAACGGGACGTCGACGCGTGGGTGGCGACGGCCGGGGCGGAGGGCGGGCAGCCGTATCTGATGCCGCTGTCGTTCCTCTGGCGGGACGGGCTGCTGTACGTGTCGACCCGCGCGACGAACCCGCTCGCCCGCAACCTCCTGGCGACCGGGAAGGCGCAGCTCACCATCGGGGCCACCCGGGACGTCGTGCGGATCGAGGGCGAGGCCGACGTGCTGCCCGACACCGAGGTGACGGCCGCGTTCGGCGACGCCTTCGCGGAGAAGGCCGGGTTCGACCCGCGCGCCGCCGATGCCCCGTACCCGTACTTCCGGATCCGTCCGCTCCGGATCCAGGCCTGGCGCGAGGTGAACGAGATCGCGGACCGGGACCTGATGCGCGACGGCGAGTGGCTCGTCGAGGACTGACGCACGTGTGCCCCTCGCCGCGCGAAGCGGCAAGGGGCACAGGCACGCGGGGACGCGTCAGCCGATCGGGGCCGGCTCCTTCTCCCCGACGGCGTCCGCGGCGCCGGGCTCCCCGTTCCGGGCGTGCCAGTCGGCGTTGTCGGCGAGCGGCTTCTCCTTCAGGACGAAGGCGAGAACCAGACCGACCGCGAACACGGGCAGCAGGTACAGGAAGATCGGGACGAGCGCTTCCTGGTAGGACGTGACGACGGTCTGGCGCAGGTCGGCCGGGAGGGCGCGGACCAGTGCGGGCGTGAGCGAGTCGCTGTCGCCGACCTTGGCCGCGGCCTCCGCCGGAATGCCGGCGGCGAGCTTGTCGGTGAGGCGGCTGGCGAACACGGCGCCGACGACGGCGACGCCGAGCGTCGCGCCGATCTCCCGGAAGAAGTTGTTCGCGGAGGTGGCGGTGCCGACCTCCGAGGCCGGGAAGTCGTTCTGCACGGCGAGCACCAGGGTCTGCATCATCAGGCCGACACCGGCGCCCGCGAGACCGACGTACACGCACACGAGCCAGACCGGGTCGGACACGTCGAGCGTCGACATCAGGTAGGCGACGAGCATGATGACGGCCGTGCCGACGATCGGATAGATCTTGTAGCGGCCGGTCCTGGACATGATCGCGCCGGACGGCAGGGCGGTGCCCATGATGCCGACGACCATGGGGATCAGCAGCAGCCCGGACTCGGTGGCGGACTTGCCGTAGACCATCTGCAGGTACGTGGGCATGTAGCCGACGATCGCGAACATGCCGAGGCCGATGACGATCATGCCGAGCAGGGTGGCGACGTTGAAGATCGGGCTGCGGAACAGGTGCGGCGGGATCACCGGCTCCGCGACGCGCTTCTCCACGACGAAGAACAGGATCCAGGCGGCCACCGCGCCGATGCCGAGGCCGATGACCAGCGGGTCGGACCAGTCGTACTGGGTGCCGCCCCAGCTCGCGAACAGGACGGTGCAGGTGACGGCGGCGGCCATCAGCGCGGTGCCGAGGTAGTCGAGCGTGACCTTGACCGCCTTGCGCGGCAGCTTGATCGCGACGGCGGCGACGAAGAAGGCGAGGACGCCGAGGGGCAGGTTGACCCAGAACGCCCAGCGCCAGGAGTGCTCGTCGGTGAACCAGCCGCCGAGCAGCGGTCCGACGACGGAGGACAGTCCGAAGACGGCGCCCATGGGGGCCATGTACTTGGCGCGCTCACGCGGCGGCACCAGGTCGGCGATGATCGCCTGCGAGGTGATCATGAGGCCGCCGCCGCCGAGGCCCTGGAGGGCGCGGCCGGCGATCAACGTGCCCATGTTCTGGGCGAGTCCGCACACCACCGAGCCCACCAGGAACAGGGCTATGCCGGCCAGGAAGATGTTCTTGCGGCCCATGAGGTCGCCGAGCTTGCCGTACACGGGCATGCCGATGGTGGCGGCGAGGATGTACGCGGTGGTGATCCACGCCATGTGCTCGATGCCGTTGAGCTCGCCGACGATGGTCGGCAGGGCGGTGGACACGATGGTCTGGTCGAGGGCGCCGAGCAGCATGGTCAGCATCAGCGCGGCGAAGATCAGCCCGAAGTTGGCCGGCTTGACGGTGTTCACGGCGGCGTCGCCGTCCTGCGGGCCGGGTCCGGTGTCGATGCCCTCGGCTGCGGGGGCGTGCGTCATTGCGTGGTTCTCCGATGTACGAGTGTGCGGATGGGTCAGCGGACCGTGCGGCGCGGGGAGAGCGGTCACCGCGTACGGGTACTGCGGGGTGTGCGGGGTTCGGGGGAAGCGCGTCGGGCGACCGGTCGGGGACGTCGGCCGCTCGGGTGGCGCGCCTACTGCACCGCGGCCTGCCCGAGCAGGGCGCGCAGCGCGGCGAAGGAGTCGCGCACGCAGGCGGCGAGGCCGTCGGCGTTGCCCGCGCCGGCCGCACCGGCCGCGTGGTCGCCTGTCCGGGCCCATTTCTTCAGCGCGCTGCGTACGGTCGCCATGGCGATGCCCGCGAGCAGTTCGGCGCTCTCCCCCTCCGCGGGGGTGCCGGTGCGCCGGGCGATGGTGCCGGCGAGATCCCGCTCCACCGCTTCGCACTGGGCGAGGAACGTGGCGAGGACGGACGGCACGCCTTCGGCGATGCGCAGCATGTCCTCCAGCTCCTGGGGGCTGGGGGTGGCCTCCTGGAGGTGGTCGGCGAGCACGTCGCCGAGGTCGCGCAGCACGGCGTCCGTGCCCTGTCCCGCTCCCCCGGCGAACCGGTCCGCGAGCGCGGCCGGCAGGGTGCCGGGGAGCGCGAACAGCGCGGCTTCCTTGCTGGGGAAGTAGTTGAAGAAGGTACGGGGTGAGACGCCGACCTCGTTGCTGATCATCTCTACCGTGACGTGCGCGAAGCCCAGTTCGCGGACGAGCCGCAGCGTGGCGGCGTGCAGCTCGGCCCGCGTGCGGCGGCGCCTGCGGGCGCGCAGCCCCTCGGCGGGGGCGCTCTGCTGTGGGTCGGCTGTGATCACGTCAAGGATTCTTGCACACCGTGCAAACTTGCGGTGACTGCACCCCCACCCGTGAACATGTACAGAGTCGGCCATCCGGGATAGCCTCTTATGTCTGCATTGCCATGTCTGTCATGTATTGCTCTGCATTGCGGCAACGATCTGGGGATTCCGATGCGCGCACGTCCTGTCACGGCGGCCACCGTCGCCGCACTCGCCCTGACCGCCCTCGCCGTTCCGTCCGCCGTGTCGGGCGCCTCCGGGGCCGAGCTTCCGCGCTGCGCGGAGAAGAACCTGACGGTGCGCGCCGAGCCGTCCGACGACAGCGACGACGCCGACGTGCTCAAGCTGAGCGTGCGCAACGATGCGGCGCGGGCCTGCCTCGTCGACCGCGTCCCGACGGTCACCTACGGCGATCTGGACGGCGCCGCCCTCCCGCTGCCGACCGTGCCGCACGCGGGGCGGGCACTGGCCGCGCACACCACCGTGTACGCGGCCGTCCTCTCGGTGTCGTCGGACCCGAAGGACTCCGACGACGAGGCCCGCACCGTGCCGTCCGTGAACGTGGCCGCCGTCCCCGACCACGACGGGCGTACGTTCCAGGCGCTGAAGCTGGGCGCGCCCGTCGGGGTGCGGGTCTGGGAGCCGGTGACGACCCTGTGGCAGTCGTCCCCCGACCGGGCCGCGCAGGTGCTCCAGGAGGAGACGACGGGGAAGGGCACCATCGCGGCCTAGCCGGGCCTCATCCCTTCTGTTCCACGCGCACCCAGTCCACCTCCGCCTGGACACCGCCGCGCGCGATCGCGTCGACACTGGACTGCGGCAGCCCCCAGTAGGGCTGGGTGACCTTGTTCCAGCCGGCCGGGTAGGCGCCGCCCAGCGCGAGGTTGAGGATCAGGTACTGGTTGTGGCCGAACACCCACTGGCCGCGGGTCGACTCCAGCTTGGTGCGGGTGGTGCGCTGCACGAGCCGGTCGTCGACGGTGAAGCGCAGTTCGGTCGGCGTCCACTCGACGCCGTAGGTGTGCCACTGGTCGGCGCGGCCGCCGCCCGGGTAGTGCTGGAGCGCGCCGATGTTCCCGTCGGCGGAGTAGCCGGGGCCATGCAGCGCGGAACTGCTCCAGTCCCCGTACCCGATGTTCTCCATGATGTCGGTCTCGCCCGAGGCGGGCCAGGACACCGACGGGTCGTCCACGTCGCTGCCGAGCAGCCAGAACGCGGGCCAGAACCCGTCTCCGACCGGCAGCTTCATGCGCGCGCCGACCTTGCCGTACGTGAAGTCGAGCTTGGTGTGCGTGTCGATGCGGCCCGACGTGAAGTCGTACGTGCCGCCGCCCGCCTGGGTGCAGCCCTTGCAGTACTTGGCGGCGAGGACCAGATTGCCGCCCTGCGTGCGAATGGTGTCGGTGGAGTCGACGTAGGCCTGGGACTCGCCGTTGACCGGGCCCATCTCCTGACCGGTCCTGACCACCCGCCACTTGGAGCGGTCGAGGGCGGCGCCGGTGAAGTCGTCGAAGAACGTCGTGCGGTACGTGCCCGACTGCTCACCTGGCAGCGCCGGGTACGCGGCGGCCGCACTGCCGCCGGTGCCCCAGACCTCGAACTCGTAGAGGGAGTATCCGAATTGGGCGGTGGCCGGGGCCGGGTTGTAGAAGGAGCGGCGTTCCTTGCCGAGCATGCGGACGTAGCGGCCGGTGGCGGGTGTGGGCAGTTGGACCGTGTCGTGGCGGCCTGTCGCGTCTCCCGGCGACTTGATGTCGGCGCGGCGGGCCGCGACGTCGGCGGCGCTCGGCCGGTACACCGTGCGCCAGGTCCTGTTGTCGTCGGAGACCTGCACTTCGTAGTCGACGGCGTACGCGGCTTCCCAGTACAGGTCGACGCTGCTGACGGTGGAGGTGGCGCCCAGGTCGACCGAGACCCAGCGGTTCGCGTTCCAGTCGCTGGACCAGCGGCTCTGGTCGGCCTTGAGGTCGGCGGGTCTGCCGCCGTCGGTGACGAACGCCGGTGAATTTCCTGCGTGTTGGTAGTAGTTGCTGTACGCGGGGTGGTGCAGGGCGAGGTTGGCGCGGGTGGTGGAGGCGGGGGCCGGAGCACCTCCGTAGACCTTGAACGCGTAAAGGGAGTATCCGTAGGGCGTGGCGCGCTCGATGCCGCGCATGCGGACGTAGCGGCCCGTCACCTCCTGCGGATACGTGTGCGCGGTGACGCTGCCGCCGGTGCCGGCGTCCTCCGTGTAGAAGGGCTGCCAGTCGGTGCCGTTCTTCGAGACCTCCAGGACGTACTGCTTGGCGTAGGCGGCCTCCCAGTCGAGGGTCACGCGGTCGATGCGCAGGGTCGCGCCGAGGTCGACGCGTAACCACGCGGAGTCGGAGAAGTCGCTGGACCAGCGGGAGTTGGTGTCGGCGTCGACGGCGGCGCCGGGAGCGGTCCCGGCGTTCTCGCTGCCGGACGCGGTGACGGACGCGGGGTTCGCGGCGTACGCGGCGGCGGCCAGGTCGGTGTTCCAGTCGGCGGCCGCGGCGGCGGCAGCGCGGGGTGCGGCGGCGGTCGGGGGTGCGACGTAGGCGGACCAGGCGGTCAGGGCGGCCAGGACCGCCGTGGTGCTGAGCAGCAGGAGTGGGCGACGCATGTCTCTCCTTCGCGGGAACCGTCACGGGCTCGGAAGGGAGAGCGCTCCCGGCGGAAGGTATGAGGCCGTTCCCCGGGTGTCAAGCGGGGTGACGGAGACGGGTGCGAGGGAGCCCCGGAGCGGTGCAGAGGGGGGCAGAGAGGGGCGGAGAGGGGCGGAGAGTGCACGGACAAAGCCCTTTCCGTCACTTCCTGAAGGTCCAACTGCCCATTCTGGGTGTTTTGTTGAGACTGCACCCACGAGATCCCTGCGAATTTCGGTCACAACTCTTGACGCCCGATTCACACACCTGAAGCATGCGTCGCCAGGAGAGCGCTCCCACCACCCCCACTCGTTCACTTCATGAACCAGGAGAGCCGCTGTGCCCCACCTCCCCCCCTCCCTGTCCCGCCGCACGGTCCTCGGCGCGGCTGCCGCCACCGCGGCGCTGCCCGTGCTCGGCTCGACCATCGCGTCCGCGGCCGAGGCCACCCCACGCAAGGCACTCGCCGGCGGCGGCGACCTCGGGCCCAACGTGATCGTGTTCGACCCCTCCACATCCGGCATCCAGGCCAAGCTCGACGAGATCTTCAAGCAGCAGGAGTCGGCGCAGTTCGCCACCGGGCGCTACGCACTGCTGTTCAAGCCCGGCACCTACAACGGCCTCAACGCCCAACTGGGCTTCTACACCTCGATAGCGGGCCTGGGCCTGTCCCCCGACGACACCACCATCAACGGTGACGTCACCGTCGACGCGGGCTGGTTCAACGGAAACGCCACGCAGAACTTCTGGCGCAGTGCGGAGAATCTCGCGCTGGTGCCGGTGAACGGCACGAACCGGTGGGCGGTCGCGCAGGCGGCGCCGTTCCGCCGGATGCACGTGCGCGGCGGCCTCAACCTGGCGCCCGACGGATACGGCTGGGCCAGCGGCGGCTACATCGCCGACAGCCGGATCGACGGCAGCGTGGCACCGTACTCGCAGCAGCAGTGGTACACCCGCGACTCGTCCGTCGGCGGCTGGGCCAACGCGGTCTGGAACATGGTGTTCTCCGGTGTCGAGGGCGCGCCCCCGCAGGGCTTCCCCAACCCCCCGTACACCACGCTCGACACGACGCCGGTCTCCCGCGAGAAGCCGTTCCTGTACCTCGACGGCGCCGACTACAAGGTGTTCCTGCCGGAGAAGCGGACGAACGCCCGCGGCACGAGCTGGGGCAACGGCACACCGCGGGGCACGTCGGTCCCGCTGACCGAGTTCTACGTCGCGAAGCCCGGGGACAGCGCGAGCACCCTCAACGCCGCCCTGACCCAGGGCCTGCATCTCCTGCTGACGCCCGGCGTCTACCACCTGGACGCGCCGATCCAGGTGAACCGCGCGGGCACGGTCGTCCTCGGCCTCGGCTACGCCACGCTCGTGCCGGACGGCGGGGCCACCGCGGTGAAGGTGGCCGACGTGAACGGCGTGCGGCTCGCCGGATTCCTCATCGACGCGGGCACCGTCAACTCCGAGACCCTGCTGGAGGTCGGCCCCACGGGCGCCTCCGCGGACCACTCGGCCGACCCGATCACCGTGCAGGACGTGTTCGTGCGGATCGGCGGCGCGGGCGCGGGCAAGGCCACCACCAGCATGGTGATCAACGCGCGGCACACCATCGTCGACCACACCTGGGTGTGGCGCGCCGATCACGGCGAGGGCGTCGGCTGGGACACCAACCGCGCCGACTACGGCATCGTTGTCAACGGCGACGACGTGCTGGCCACCGGCCTGTTCGTCGAGCACTTCAACAAGTACGACGTGCAGTGGAACGGCCAGCGCGGGCGCACCATCTTCTTCCAGAACGAGAAGGCGTACGACGCGCCCAACCAGGCGGCGGTCCAGAACGGCTCGATCAAGGGCTTCGCCGCGTACAAGGTCGCCGACTCGGTGACCAGTCACGAGGGCTGGGGCCTCGGCTCGTACTGCTACTTCAATGTGGATCCGACGATCCGGCAGGACCACGGCTTCGAGGCACCGGACAACAGCGGCGTGAAGTTCCACGGGCTGCTGGTGGTGTCGCTCGGCGGCCAGGGCCAGTACGAGCACGTGATCAACGGCATCGGGGCCGCCACGTCGGGCACCGACACGGTGCCGTCGACGGTGGTGTCATACCCCTGACAGCCGCGCCGTCCTGGGGCGGGCCGCGCCGATGAGCGAGTCGTCGTGGACGCGGGCACCGGGCAACCGGTGCCTGGCCGCGACGAGGGCGGTGCCGATGTCGCGGGTCCCCGTGGCGACGCAGAGCGTGTACGACACGTCGTCCAGGCGGCGCCGCCCTTCGGCGCCGCCCTCGTCGGCGTCGAGCGCGCTGAGCGTCTCGTACTCGCGGACGAGATCGGCCAGCAGTGCGGGGTGGGCCAGCAGCATCGTCGGGGCTCCTTGTCGTCGCGGGATCCCCGCCCCAGTGCCCTGCCGTCCCCCTCGCAAACGAGCGGCCGCCGGTCAGTACGCCGCGGTGAACCGGGCGCGGTGGTGCTTCGGCCGCTCGGCCTCGTCGAGCAGAACCACCGCGAGGTCCTCCAGGGAGAGCGCGGAAACCCCTGCCGCGTCGACGACGAGTTCGTCCGTGCCGAGTCGGTAGCGGCCGGTGCGTTTCCCCGGTTCGAGGAGTGCCGCGGGGCTCAGGTAGGCCCAGTCGACGTCGTGGCCGGTGGTGCGGCAGACGTCGAGCTGCTCGTTGCAGGCCAGAGCGATCGGCCGCCAGGACGCCGGGAAGTCGGGGGCGTCGAGGACGGTGGTGCCGCCGGTGCCGGGCACGGTCAGCCCCGCGGCGCCGCCGACGAGCAGGAGTCGTACTCCGGAGGCGTCCAGCCCGGTGAGCAACGCCCTTGTGGTTGCGGCGAGTTCGGGCTCACGGCCGGGCGCGGGACGGGTCGCGGAGATCACCAGGTCCTGCCCCGCCGCGAGTTCCGCGACGGCGCGCGGGTCGGCGGCGTCGCCGGTGCGCGGCCGCGCCGCGGCGGGCAGTGCGCCGGCCCGTGCCGGGTCGCGGACGACCGCGGCGACCCGGTGGCCGCGGTCCAGGGCCTCGGTGACGACGCGACGGCCGACGTTGCCCGCGGCCCCGAAGACGGTGATGTGCATGAGTTCTCCTTAAACAACAGCGCTTGCCGGTGAGTTGTCAGGAAGGCAGTCGGAGGATGTGGCGGGTGTGATCCGTCGCCCAGATGGCGAAGGACCCCGCGGCCAGCGCCGAGCCGAGGACACAGACACCTGACCAGCCCGCAGCCGCCCAGACGACGGAGGCGAGCGCCGAGCCGAGGGCGCCGCCGAGGAAGAAGCTCGTCATGAACGCCGAGTTGATGCGGCTGCGCGCCTCGGGGCGCAGCGCGTACAGAACGGTCTGGCTGCTGTTGAGAACGGCTTGCTGCCCGATGTTGAGAGCGACCACGCCGACCGCGAGCCAGGCCAGGGAGCGCTCCCCCGCGAACAGGATCAGCCAGCCGGCGAGCAGCAGGGCGGTCGCCCCACCGGTGACCTGTCGCACGTGGCCGCGGTCGCCGAGCCGGGCCGCGAACGTCATCGTCAGCACGCCCACCGCGCCGACGAGACCGAACAGGCCGATGGCGGGCGGCGACCAGTGGAAGGGTTCTCCGGCCAACAGGAACGTGAGCGCGGTGAGTTGGACGCTGTACGAGGCGAGTGAGAAGGCGCTGAGCACGGCGCGGCGGCGCAGCAGCGGTTCCTCGCGCAGCAGGGAGAGGGTGGAGCGCAGCAGCGCCGGATAGCGCAGGTCGGCGGTGACGGGGAGGCGGGGCAGCGCCCGGTGCAGTGTCACGGCGGCCGCGGCCATGAGGGCGGCGAGGACCCAGTAGGCGGTGCGCCAGCCGCCGAGTTCGGACAGTCCGCCCGCGGCGGTGCGGGCCAGCAGGCCGCCGAGCAGGATGCCCGACACGACGGTGGCGACGGCCCGGCCGCGGCTCTCGGCGGTCGCCAGGGCGGCGGTGTGGGCCACGACCACCTGGGCGCCGACCGAGGTGAGGGCCGTGAGGATCGTGCCCGCGAGGAGGACCGGGCCGCTCGGGGCGAGGGCCGAGACGGTGAGGAACAGGGCGGTGGCCGAGAACAGGGCGACCGTGAGACGGCGGCGGTCGACGACGTCGCCGAGCGGTATGAGCAGCATCAGGCCCAGCGCGTACCCGGCCTGCGCGGCGGTGACGATCAGCCCGGCCAGGACGCTGTCGAGGTGCAGTTCGCGGGAGATGAGGCCGAGCAGCGGCTGCGCGACGTAGTTCCCGGCGCAGGACAGGCCGGTGGCGACGGCCATCAGGAGCAGCAGGCCCCGGCGTGGGCCGGCTGCCGTCTGTGGCCTGGTGTTCAGCTGTGTCATGGGGTCAGCCTGCGGTCGCCGCCATTGATGAGTCCAACACATCCTTGTCATCCGAACGATCGCGGATCACGATGGATGTCATGGAGTTGCAGCAACTGCGTTATGTCGTCGCCGTCGCCGAGACCGGCGGGTTCACCCGGGCCGCCGAGCGGTGTCTCGTGGTCCAGTCGGCGCTGAGCCATCAGATCGGGAAGCTGGAGAAGGAGCTCGGGGCGCGGCTGTTCGAGCGGACCAGCAGGCGGGTGCGGCTGACCGCGGCGGGAGAGGCGTTCCTGCCTGCGGCGCGGCAGGCGCTGGAGGCGACGGAGCGGGCGCGGGCCGAGGTCGCGGCGGCGACCGGGGAGATCAGGGGCCGGCTGACCCTCGGGGCGATCGCCTCGGTGACCGCGGTCGACGTACCGGGCCTCATGCGCGCGTACCACGATACGTATCCGCAGGTCACGATGGGTCTGATGGACGGGGCGAGCGAGACACTGGTGGCCGGGGTGCGGGAGGGGACGCTGGATCTGGCGTTCCTGGGGGTGCAGCCGTCGTTCCGTACGGACGGTCCGGGGGTGGAGAGCCGCACCCTCGTGGTGGATCCGCATGTCGCCGTGGCGGCGCCGGATCACCCGCTGGCGGACACCGGGGGCGGCTCGCCCGTGCCGCTGTCGCGCCTGGTGGACGAGACGTTCGTGGACTTCCCCGCGGGGCTCGCGGCACGGGCGCAGACCGATGAGGCGTTCGCGGCGGCGGGGTTGCGGCGCGAGGTGGCGTTCGAGGCCAAGGGCCTTGATTTCCTTGCCGACCTGGTGCGCGGCGGCCTGGGTGTCGCGCTGCTTCCCTCGCGGCTCGTACCGCGGCTGCCCGGGCTCGCGGTGGTGCCGGTGCGGGACGGCCCGGTGCGTGAGGAGCGCCTGGTGTGGAGCCGGACGCGACGCTCACCGGCGGCCGCGGCTTTCCTGGAGACCGTGCCGCTAGGCATCGGGGGTGACGGGAGCCGCCTCCACGGCGAGGAGTGAGGCGTCGTCCTGCAAGCTGCCCTGGGCGTAGTGGAGCAGGTCGGCGGCGAGCGCGGCCGTGAACCCGGCGAGGGGGGTGGCACTCAGCTCGGCGGCCCTCTCGGCGAGGGGATAGAACGTGCCGGCGGCATCGCGCGCCTCGGAGGCCCCGTCCGTGTGGAGCAGCATCCGGTCCCAGGCGGTGTGCGGAATGGGCTGGGCCGCGCACCAGCCCTGGGCGAGGTCGAGCAGGCCGAGCGGGGGCGCCGGTGCGGGCACGGCGGCGGCCACCGCCGTGCCGTCGCGCAGCAGTAAGGGCGGCGGGTGGCCGCAGCAGACCAGCTCGGCCGAGCCGTCCGGGTCGACGGAGACGAGCGTGGCGGTGACGAACCGATCCGGCTCGTCGGAGTGGGCGACCAAGGAGTGCAGGCGCACCGCCAGAACCTCCAACGACCGCTGGCGTCCGGCGAGTTGATGCCAGGCACGGAGCACGGCGTCGGCGGTGCGGGACAGCTGAGGGCCCTTCCCCATGACGTCGCCGATGAGCAGCCGGGTGCCGAACGGGGTGTCGACAGCGCCGTGCACGTCGCCACCGCTGCCGTCGTGCCCGGCGCCCGCGGTCAGGCGGCGAGCGCTGACGCTCAGGGTGCCGACCGTCTCCGGGTGCGAGTTGGTCGTGCGCGGGCGGGTGGTCATGGAAGCCTTCCAAGGGCGGGTCGGCCGGACGACTCCGGCGGACGGAGAGGCGCGGCCGTTGCAATGTCCCGCGAAGTGTAGTCATCCGGACGCGCTGTGTGACGATTTCCTTGAAGTGTGCACAGAATGTGCCCCGGGCATCCTGATCCTGGCATGGTCGGGGCCGCGGGAAAGGCAGTGTCCCATTTCCGCCACCCGCGTGCGGGGCGATCCGGCGAAGCCGTCAGGATCGAGGCCGGGGACTTCTAACGTGACAGCACAGGACGCGTCGTCCCGCCGTTGCAGCCCGCCCCCGTACGGAGTCCCATGAACCGCAGTTCCGGCCGTCGCACGTCGGGCGAACTGCCCGCCGAGGCAACCAGTTTCGTCGGACGGCGGCACGAGCTGGCGCACGTGGCCGACGTGCTGACGCGGGCCCGCCTGGTGACGCTGACCGGGCCCGGCGGCGTGGGCAAGAGCCGCACCGCGGTGCGCGCCGCGTACGAACTGAAGGGTACTTTTTCGGCCGGGGCGCAGCTGGTGGAACTCTCGGCCCTGAGCGACCCCGAGCTGCTGGCGAACACCGTCGCCGCCGCGCTGGACCTGCCCGAGCAGACGGCCCGCCCCGCGCTCGAGGTGATCGCCGACTTCCTCGCGGACCGCAACCTCCTCCTGCTGCTCGACACGTGCGAGCACCTGGTCGACGCGTGCGCGGTGCTCTGCGACGAACTGCTGCGCGCCGCGCCGGGGTTGAGGATTCTGGCGACGAGCCGGCAACCGCTCGACGTGGCCGGTGAGCACGTCCTGGCGATCGGGCCGCTGAGCGTGCCCGATCCGTCGGACTCCGCCGCGCGGCAGGGCTGCGACGCGCTGGACCTGTTCGCCGACCGGGCGTCCGCGGCGGCGCCCGGGTTCACGATGAGTGACGACAACCGGGCCGATGTGCTGGCCCTGTGCCGCCGCCTCGACGGGATCCCGCTCGCCATCGAACTCGCCGTGCCCCGGCTGCGGGTGCTGTCCCTCGACGAGATGCTGACCCGGCTCGACGACCGGTTCCGGCTCCTGACGGGCGGGCGCCGCACCTCGGTGCCGCGCCATCAGACGCTGCGGACCGCGATCGGCTGGAGCCACGATCTGTCGACCGAATCGGAGCGGCTGTTGTGGGCCCGACTGGCGGTTTTCGCGGGCGAGTTGAGTCTGGAGGCCGCGGAGGCGGTGTGTGCGGACCCGGCTCGGCCGGCGGGCCCGCCCGGCGGCCTCGCGCCGCCCGCCGCGGAGGTACTGCCGGCCGAGGAGGTGCTGACCTCGCTGATCGGCCTCGTCGAGAAGTCGGTCGTGATCAGGGTGGAGACCCCCGAGGGCACGCGCTACCGGATGCTGGACACGATCCGCGAGTTCGGCCTGGAGCAACTCGCCGCGCTCAAGGACGAGGAACCGACCCGGCACCGCCATCTCGCGTACTTCCTGGAAGTGGCCGCCTCCTTCGACAAGGAGTGGACGGGCGACGCGCAGATCCCCCTGCTGCGGGCACTGGTGCGCGACCGGGCGAACGTACGGTCCGCCCTGAAGTACTGCGTCTCCCAGCCCCGGCTGCACTGCCAGGGACTGCGGATGGCGACGGCCCTGTGGGGGTACTGGCACGCCACGGGCCTGCTCACCGAGGGCCGCTACTGGCTGCGCCGCACCCTCGACGGCTGCCCCGACGAGACGCCCGTACGCGTCAAGGCGCTCTGGCTGACCAGCTGGTACATGGACCTGCAGGGCGAGCGCGGCAACAACGCGGAGTTGCTGAAGGAGGCCGAGGCGATCGCCACCCGCATCGACGACCCGGTCGGCGCCGCGTGGACCCTCGCCTTCCAGGCGCACCGCCGCTACTTCCTCGGCCTCATGGAAGGCTGTGCCGCCGACTTCCAGGAGGCCCGCGCCCGGATGACAGCGCTCGGCGACGACACGGGTCTGCAGATGCTCGGCTTCTACGGCGGGTTCATGCTGATCCTGTCCGGCGACCACGAGCAGGGCATCGCGTGGTGCGACGACTCGCTGGTGCGCGGCGCCGCGCACCCCGCCGAACAGTGGGCGCGAGGCTGGGCCCTGTGGGTCAAGAGCGTCGGGCTGTGGCTGCGGGGCGATCACGAGGCCGCCGTCGCGTGCTCGCAGGAGGGCCTGCGCAGCAAGGCGACGCTGCACGACCTGATGGGCCTCGCCCACTTCATGGAGGGGCTCGCCTGGTACGCGGCCCAGCTGCGGCACTTCGAACGGGTGGCTGTGCTGCAGGGCGCGGCGGACGCGCTGTGGCGCCGGTCCGCGAAGGAGGCGAGGTTCGGGATTCCGGTGCTGCACGCGCTGCACGCCGGGGCAGCGGCGCAGGCACGGTCCGCGCTGGGCGCCGACGGCTACCACGAGGCGTTCACGGAGGGCGGCCTGCTGCCTCTGGACACGGCGGTGGACCTGGCCCTCGCCGACGGATCGGCGGCCGCCCCCGACGTGCCGCCGCAGCGCTCGGGCCCCGCCGACGGCCTCACGCCACGGGAGCGGCAGGTCGCCGCGCTCGTCAGCGAGGGACTGACGAACCGGGAGGTCGCGGCCGAGCTCGTCGTGTCGAAGCGGACGATCGACTCCCATGTGGAGCACATCCTCACCAAGCTCGGCTTCACCTCGCGTGCCCAGATCGCCGCGCTGCACAGCGCGGCGACGCCGGACGCGGCCGTTCCGCCGCCCGAAGTATGACGAAGCAGGTCATGGTGGCACTCCCAGCCGCTACCGTGAGTACAGGAACGTGCACCCGAGGTCCCGCGGAGGTCGGATGGGCGACGACGCTGTACGGGGAACGGGTCCGCTGCCGAGGTTGCGGCTCGACGAACTGCTCGAGGAACTCCAGGTCCGCATCGACGCCGTGCGCGGCACCCGCAACCGCCTCCAGGGTCTACTGGAGGCGGTGCTGTCGGTCGGTCAGGAGCTGAACCTCTCCCAGGTGCTGCGCCGCATCGTGGAGGCGGCGGTGGTCCTGGTCGACGCCGAGTACGGCGCCCTGGGTGTGATCGGCGAGGACCGGCGCAAGCTGTCGCAATTCCTGCCGGTCGGCATCAGCAACGACCTGCGGGCCAGGATCGGCGACCTGCCGTCCGGGCACGGCCTGCTCGGCGAGTTGATCCGCCATCCCGAGCCGCTGCGGCTGCCCGAACTGGCCGACCACCCGGCGTCGTCCGGGTTTCCCGCGCACCATCCGCCGATGCACACGTTCGTGGGAGTCCCCATCCGGGTGCGCGACGACGTGTTCGGGAACCTGTATCTCACCCAGAAGCGCGGCGGCATGGACTTCGACGACGAGGACGTCGCGGTGCTGCAGACACTGGGCGCCGCGGCGGGCGTCGCGATCGAGAACGCGCGTCTGTACGAGGAGGTCCAACTCCGTGAGCGGTGGCTCCGGTTGAGCGCGGAGTTCACCGGCAGCCTGTTGTCCGGCACCGAGGAGATGCCGGTGCTGCACCTGATGGTGGAGCGCGCCCGGGAGATCGCCGCAGCGGACCTCGGCATGGTGACGCTCGTCGTCCCGGGCACCGACGAATTGCACGAGACGCTGGCGCTCGGCCAGCACGCCGAGGCGCACCACAATGTGACGCTGCCGCGCAAGGGCACTTTCGCGGGCGCCGCGCTCGCCGCCGGTGAGCTGGTCACGTCCGACGATGTGCGCAAGGACCCGAGGATCACCTACCAGCCCGAGCGCTGGGAGGGGCTCGGCCCCGCCGTGGCCGTGCCCATCGGCACGAGCGAGAGCGTGCGCGGGGTGCTGACGCTCGCGCGCCGGGCGGAGCGACAGCCTTTCGCCGCCGCCGAGTTGGTGCCGCTGGTCGGGTTCGCCGGGCAGGCCGCACTCGCCCTGGAGCTGGCCGACCGGCGCCGCGACGCGGAGCAGATGAGTCTGCTGGAGGACCGCGACCGGATCGCCCGGGACCTGCACGACCTGGCGATCCAGCGGCTGTTCGCGACCGGGATGACACTGCAGAGCGCGCAGCGGTTCGTGCAGCACCCGGAGGCCGCCGAGCGGCTGCTGCGGGCCGTGGACGACCTGGACACCACCATCAAGATCATCCGCTCCACGATCTTCGGACTGCGCGAGCAGGAGGCACCGCCGACAGGCGCCGGGCTACGGGTGCGCACGGTACGCGCGGTGGAGGACGCGGCGCGGGTGCTCGGCTTCACGCCGGCGCTGCGCATGGAGGGCCTGATCGATGTCGACGTGCCGCCGCCCGTCGCCGACGATGTCGTGGCGGTGCTCGGCGAGGCCCTGACGAACGTGGCACGGCACGCGCGGGCGTCCTCGGCCGAGGTGGCTCTCGTCGTACGCGGCCGCGCCCTGACGCTGACCGTGGAGGACAACGGCGTCGGCATCCCGGACGTGGCGGACGCGCACCGCAGCGGCCTGGCCAACATGGCCGCGCGCGCCCGCGGCCGCGGCGGCACGCTCACCGCCACGACCCGGGACCCCGGCGGTACCCGGGTGGAGTGGCATGTCCCGCTGAAGAACGGGAGTCAGGAGTAAGGGAGTTGAGGTCCGGGGGGGTACAGCAGCAGGGGAGTTGAGAGCGTCGCCTACCGGGGCCTGGGCGGCAGTCTGCTGGCCATCACCGCCGCCTGGATCCGCCGCTCCACGCCCAGCTTGGCCAGCAGCCGCGAGATGTTGTTCTTCACCGTCTTCTCGGACAGGAACAGCTGGAGACCGATCTGCCGGTTGGTGAGCCCCTCCCCGACGAGCGCGAGGATGTCCCGCTCCCGCTCGGTGAGTTCGGCGAGCTGACCGCCGGCCGACGGGGCGCTGTCGTCCTGCACGACGTCGCAGGCCTCGGGCCCGCGCAGGCTCCGCATCAGCCGTGCCGTCGTCGCCGGGTCGAGCATCGACTGCCCGGAGGCGACGGTGCGTACGGCGGAGACCAGGTCGGAGCCCTTGATCTGCTTGAGCACATAGCCGGCCGCACCGGCCATGATGGCGTCCAGGAGCGCGTCGTCGTCGTCGAACGAGGTGAGCATCAGACAGCTCAACCCGGGCAACAGAACACGCAGTTCGCGGCAGATCGTGATGCCGTCACCGTCGGGCAGCCGGACATCGAGGACCGCGACGTCCGGCCGCAGCGCAGGCCCCCTGGCGAGGGCCTGTGCCGCGGTGGCCGCTTCCCCGACGACCTCCATGTCGGGCTCGGCGCCGAGGAGGTCGCGCAAGCCGCGCCGGACCACTTCGTGGTCGTCGAGGAGCATGACGCGGATGGGACGGTCCGCGGAGAAGCTGGGTGGCTGACGCATACGTCCCCCTCGGATGTGGTGTTCCTGCATCCTGGGGGCCGTGGGAGGTGATCCGCCAGGGCCGAACGGTACCGATCGGCGGGGCGGGCGGGACCCTCAGGCCGCGTCGTACCCGTAGGGGGCGTAGAGACTGAGGAGCCGGGAGCGGGTGACGCTCAGCCGGTGGGCGAGGACCCCGCCGACCCACTGCGCGACGAACGAGCCGAGGCCGGGGTCGGAGGCACACATCAGGCGCACGGTGAAGGCGTCGAACTCGTAGGCACGTACCGGGGTTTCGGCCTGCGCGCCGAGCTGCCACACATAGGGCGGGAACAGCCAGGACCAGCCGATCAGCTCACCGCGCCCGAGCGACTCGATGATGGGCGCCCGCCGTCCCGGCACCCGTATGTCCAGGGCGACGCTGCCGCTGCGCACGATCCAGAAGCGGTCCGCGCGCGAGCCCTCCTCGAAAAGCCGGCTGTCCTGCGGGAAGGCCACCTCTCGGGCGATGCGCATCAGCCGGCCGCGGTACTCCTCGGGCAGGGTCTGGCTCATGCGCGGTGCCGTGGTGGTCATGAGCGGCCTCCTTCGGGGGCACATACGGGGTTCAAGGACGGGCTCCGAGTACGGGCCGCCGTCGTGCGACACCTCGACGATCGCCTTCCGGAGCCGCCGCGACCAGGGGCCGAACGGCTCTGGCCAGGGGGCCTGTCGGATCCGGGCCGGGGCCCGACATTTGTACAAGACCGATGGGCCGCCGCCCTCGCACCCTGTCTGCCATGAGTCCGTACGACGTTGAACTCGCGCATGGCATGCACGTGGTCCACGACGGCCCTTCGCAGGCGCCGCCTCTGTTGCTCATCCACGGATCGGGGGCCGCGGGCGGCTCCTGGAGCCCGATGGTCCCGGCCCTCGCCGCCCGCCACCATGTCATCCGGGTCGACCTGCCGGGGTGCGGCCAGTCCCCGCCCGCGGCCTCGTACGACGTGCGTGTGGTGGCGGGCCGGCTCGCGGCGCTCCTCGACGACCTCGGCCTGCGGCGCGTCGCGGTGGTCGGGCACTCCAGTGGCGGCTACGTCGCCACCGCGCTCGCCGAGCACCGTCCCGGCCTGGTGAGATCGCTCGTGCTGATCAGTACGGGACCGGACCTCGACGCGCTTCTTCCGCAGCCGCTCCTCCTGCGGTTCCTGCTGGGCCCGCCGTTCGGCCGGCTCCTGTGGTCGTTGCGTTCGGACGCGTGGATCCGCCGCGGGATCGGCGCGACGACAGCCCGCCCGGTCGATGCCCCGGACGAGATGGTGGCCGGGGTGCGGGGCATCACGTACCGCGCCTTCCGGAAGGTGATGCGCGCGAACACGGCGTACGTCGCCGAGCGGGACGTGCCCGACCGTCTCGCCGCCCTCGACACCCCGCTCCTGGTGCTCTTCGGCGCCGCGGACCCCCGCTGGGACCCGGCGTCGGCACACCGGTACGGCACGGTGCCGAACGCGCGGATCGAACTGCTGCCCGACGTCGGGCACGTGCCCCTGATCGAAGCACCCGGCGCGGCCGGTGAACTGCTGCTGGACTTCACGGCGGTGGGCGCTGACACCCCGTCCCCCGACGCCTAGGCTGCGCGCATGCTGCCGATCGGGGCGACGTCACTGGACTGGGCGTCGGTGGACGTCGCGGTCCCGCGCCCCTCGCTCCGGCTGCCGGGCATCAGCATGGCCGGGTTCCGTCAACAGGCCCCCGTGCCCACGGACATCGCCATGGTGGCGCACCCTTCCGTCACCCTGCTCCTCGATCTGAGCGAGGACGACGGTCTCGTCCACGACGGCCCGGGGTGGCACGGGAGCGGCAGCGTCGTCGTCGGGCTCCTCCCCGGCGAGCTGCGGACCGGCGGCCGGGTCGGCGAGTGCCTCCAGATCCGCCTCGAACCGGCCGTGGCGGCCGCGATGCTCGGCGTGTCGACCGAACTCAGCGGGACGGTGGTGGAGCTGGAGGATGTGTGGGGCCGTGACGCCGGACGGGCCGAGGACAGGCTGCGCTCCGCCGGGTCGTGGGACGAACGGTTCACGATCGCGGTGGACCTCCTGCACCGCCGGCCGGGCTCCCGCCCACCGGTCGACCCGGAGATCGCGCACAGCTGGCGGCGGACTCTCACCAGCCAGGGGCGGGTACGGGTCGACGGTCTGGCGCACGAGGTCGGCTGGAGCCGCAAGCGCCTCTCGGCCCGCTTCCGCTCCCAACTCGGCATCACCCCCAAACGTGCCGCCCGGCTGGTGCGGTTCGACCACGCCGCCCACCTCCTCGCGGCGGGTCACCCGGTGGCGGGCGTCGCCGCCGAGAGCGGCTATGTCGACCAGTCCCATCTCCACCGCGAGGTCAAGGCGTTCGCCGGGCTCACGCCCGCGGCCGTGGCCGTCGCGCCGTGGCTCGCGATCGACGACGTCGCGTGGCCTGCCACGACCCGGCCGGGAGGTCGCGGCTCCGCGCACGGAGGTCCACCAGAAAGGCCCTAGGCCGGGCGGTGGCCCCAGTCGGGGCCGACGCGGCTCCATTCGCGTTCCCAGGCGGCGAGGCGGCGGCGGTCCAGGACGCGGCGCAGGACGAGGAGGCTGGTGACGGCGAGGCCGGCCGTGGTCGCGGTGACGAGGCAGCCCGCGGCGAGGGTATGTGACCAGATGTCGCCGTCGCTCCAGGGCGCCGCGGCGACGTCACTGTCGGCGTCGAGCCAGACGATGGTGGTGTCGCCGCGGTCGAGACCGGCCTCGACGGGAGCGAGCGCGGTGATCGTGCGGCCCGCCCGGTCGGTCCAGCGCACCGTCACCGGATAGGTCAGGTTGTCGTGGACGGTGCCCTCCGAGGAGACGAACTCCGGTGCGTCGTCGAGAAGTCGGGCCCGCACCGCGTGCCGGGACGCCTGCTGGGCGTGGGCCCGGCCACGGGCGTCCTCGTGGGCCGCCCAGCCGCTCACCGCGCCCGCGGCAGGCGCCACCAGGAAGGCGAGTACGCCGAGCAGCAGCGCCGCCCAGGCCTCGATCACGTCCGACCTGCGTCGCAGCGGGTTGCCCCGCGCTGCCCGGTTCGGCCTGCACATCGCCATGGCGGCCTCCTCGTCCCACGCTCGCGCGGCCCGCCCGGCACGGCACAGGGGCCGAACGACCCTCGGCCCAGGGCCGGTTCGCCTCTCCCGGCGTGCGCGTCCCGGGTGGGAGGGTCCGAAGTACGCCTGCCCCCGCAGGTGACGGCGTGCCCGGCGCACAGGCCCGCACCGTGCACCCGGTTCCTGGGACGGACACGCGTGAGCGCTCTCTTGCGTGGAACCCGCGATGGGGCACACATCCCACGTCACCGAAAGGTTCCTTCATGACCAGCATGCGTGTCCTGACTGTCGGGACGGACGGTTCACGCGAGAGCATGGACGCCGCCGACTGGGCGGCTCGCGAGGCTCTGCGGCGCGGCCTTCCCCTGCGCCTGCTGCACGCCGACAGCGGTGAGCGGCTCGCGCCGGCGCCGCCCGACGTCGACCTGCCGGGGCGCGATGTCCTCGACCGGGTCGCGCTCCAACTCTCGTACGCACACCCCACGTTGAAGATCCTGGTGCGCCGCCGGCCCGCGCCGCCGGTCACCGCGCTCCTGGAAGCGGCCACCGAGTCCGAGACGCTGGTCCTGGGTTCGCGCGGCTTCACCGGGTACTCCGGGTTCCTCGTCGGCTCGGTGGCGCTCGCCGTGACGGCGCGGGCCGACCGGCCGGTCGTCCTGGTGCGGGCGGGCGGGCTTCCGCAGGACGAACTGGCGCACGGCGGGCTCGGGTTCCTGCCGGTGGTCGTCGGCCTCGACGTGACGGCCCCGGCCGACGAAGTACTGTCGTACGCCTTCGAGGCGGCGGCCCTGCGCGGCACCGATCTGCACGCCCTGCACGCCTGGACGGTGCCGCCGCTGCGCGGTGACGCGCCCGGCGCGACGCCGCCGGGTGACGCGGCGCACCGCGAGACGCTGCGCCGCCGGGCCCTGGCGGGCGCGCTGCAGGTGTGGCGGGCGAAGTTCCCGGAGGTTCCCGTGGTGGAGCGGCTGGTGTACGGGCAGCCGGGGCACCATCTCCTGAAGGCGTCGACGGCGGCGAGCCTGACGGTGATCGGGCGCGATGTCGACGCGACGCGGCTGGGCTGCACGGCGCACTCGGTGGTGCATCATGTGACCAGCCCGCTGGCCGTCGTCCCGCACACGTGAGGGTTCCATGACCGCGTTCCGGCCCGCACCGTCCTGGCTCGCGGACGCCGTGTTCTACCAGATCTATCCGCAGTCGTTCGCCGATTCGAACGGGGACGGCATCGGGGACCTGGGCGGCATCGCCGAGCGGCTCGACCATCTGGCGTGGCTCGGGGTCAACGCGGTGTGGATCAACCCCTGCTTCGAGTCGCCGTTCCGCGACGCGGGGTACGACGTCGCGGACTACCTCTCAGTGGCACCGCGCTACGGCACCGCCGACGATCTCGGCGAGCTGGTGGACCTCGCCGGGCGGCGCGGCATCCGCGTGCTTCTCGATCTGGTCGCCGGGCACACCTCCGATCAGCACCCGTGGTTCCGGGCGGCCGCGCACGACCCCGCCGACCACCGCTACATCTGGAGTGCGGACGGCGTCCCCGACGGCTTCGTGCGCTCACCCGGCAGCCGCCCGGGCGCGTACCTGCCGAACTTCTTCGACTCGCAGCCCGCCCTCAACTTCGGTTACGGGCGCGAGAGTCCGGCCGAGCCGTGGCGGCAGCCGGTCGACGCCGAGGGGCCGCGCGCCAACCGGGCGGCACTGCGCGAGGTCATGGACCACTGGCTGCGGCTCGGCGTGGCCGGGTTCCGCGTCGACATGGCGGCGTCGCTGGTGAAGGACGACCCGGACAAGCGGGCGACCTCGGAGCTCTGGACCGAGCTGCGGCACTGGCTCGACCGTGCCCGCCCCGAGGCCGTGCTGCTGTCGGAGTGGGGCGATCCGCAGGTGTCCGTGCCGGCCGGTTTCCACGCCGACTTCTTCCTCCAGTTCGGCGGCCCCACGGACGGCCTGGCGATGCGCTCGCTGTGGAACAACGGATCGGGCACGACGAACGAGGCGTGGGCCCCGCTCGACTGCTTCTTCGACGCCTCCGGCCTCGGCTCGCCCGGACCGTTCGTCGAGGCCTGGCGCGCGGCGACGACCGCCCTCGGCTCCACCGGATTCGTGTCGCTGCCCACCTCCAACCACGACTTCTCCCGCCTCAACTGCGGCCCCCGCACGGCCGATCAGCTCCCGGCCGCGTTCGCCTTCCAGCTCACCTGGCCGACGCTCCCGGCGATCTACTACGGCGACGAGATCGGCATGCGGTACGTGCCGGGGCTGCCCGACACCGAGGGCAGCGTCCTGGGTCCGCGGTACAACCGGGCGGGCTCCCGTACGCCGATGCAGTGGGACGACGGCCCCGGCGCGGGCTTCTCGACCGCGCCCGAGGAGCACTTCTATCTGCCCCTCGACCCCGACCCGCGGCGCCCCTCGGTCGCCGCGCAGCGCGCCGACGAACGCTCCCTGCTGCATGTCGTGCGCGCTCTCGTCGCACTGCGCACGTCCACCCCGGCGCTGGGCCACCGCTCCCCCGTCGAGGTGCTGCACGAGGGTCATCCTTTCGTGTACATCCGTGGAGACCGGTTTCTCGTCGTCATCAACCCTGGTTCAGGGTCACGGAGTTGCGCGGTACCCGACGCGCCGCGGCTCGCGGGGGCCCACCCCGTGCAGGTGAGCGGGGTGCGCGTGGCGGCGGACGGCACGGCCGTCGAGGCGGACGGATTCGCGTACGGCGTCTTCGCACTGACGAGAGACTGAGACATCTTCGCGACGATGAGTACACACCCGGGCGGGAGTCTTATGGGGTAAGGAACGACCCGCCCGCCCAGGAGGTCCCCATGTGCTCCCACCAGCCGCCGTGCCCGACCGCCGACCGCCCCGACCACGACGCCGCCCGGATCGTCGCCGCCCACCCCGAGCAGGGCTGGAATCTGCTGTGCAACGGCACGATCGTCTTCGACGACACCGGCGAACTGCTGCCGGGCGGCGATGTCCGTGCCCCGGTCCGACAGCTGTGGACCGGCTCGGCCAAGGTGACGCTCGCGGCCTGACGCCTGAAAGTGATCACGCTCCGGGCGACCGCGCACCGCGGGGCGGGCCGCCCCTACGGATGCCACCGTCACGCAAACGAACCGCAAGCTTTGCGCTATTCTTGCGTTCCATGACGCGCAGACTTGCTCAGGTGGCGAAAAAGGTCGGAGTCAGCGAGGCCACGGTCAGCCGGGTGCTCAACAACAAGCCCGGCGTCTCGGAGGCCACGCGACAGTCGGTTCTCACCGCGCTCGACGTGCTCGGCTACGAGCGGCCGACGCAGTTGCGCGGCGAGCGGGCCCGCCTGGTCGGCCTGGTCCTGCCGGAGCTGCAGAATCCGATCTTCCCCGCGTTCGCGGAAGTGATCGGCGGCGCGCTCGCCCAGCAGGGCCTCACGCCCGTGCTGTGCACCCAGACCAAGGGCGGCGTCTCCGAGGCGGACTACGTGGAGCTGCTGCTCCAGCAGCAGGTGTCCGGCGTGGTGTTCGCCGGCGGCCTCTTCGCGCAGGCGGACGCCGAGCACGGGCACTATCAGCTCCTCGCCGAACGCAAAGTACCGGTCGTGCTCGTCAACGCGTCGATCGAGCGGCTCGGTTTCCCGTGTGTGGCGTGCGACGACGCGGTGGCGGTCGAGCAGGCGTGGCGGCACCTGGCCTCCCTCGGGCACGAGCGCATCGGCCTGGTCCTCGGCCCGGACGACCACATGCCCTCGCGCCGCAAGCTCACGGCGGCGCGCGCCGCCGCCCGGGCCGCAGGCGGGAAGCTGCCCGACGAGGCGATCGAGCGCGCGATGTTCTCGCTGGAGGGCGGGCACGCGGCCGCGGCCCGGCTCCTGGAGCGCGGCATCACCGGCATCATCTGCGCCAGCGACCCGCTCGCGCTCGGCGCCGTGCGCGCCGCCCGCCGGGCCGGGCTCTCGGTGCCCCGCGACGTCTCGGTGATCGGCTACGACGACTCGGCGTTCATGAACTGCACGGAGCCGCCCCTGACCACGGTGCGCCAGCCGATCGAGGCGATGGGCCGGGCCGCGGTCGAGCTGCTCGTCGCGAAGATCCAGGGCAACGCGGTGCCGCCGGGCGAGCTGCTCTTCGAGCCGGAGCTGGTGGTGCGGGGCTCGACGGCGCCGCCCCCGCCCGCCGCGTAAGCACCCCGGCCAGGACAGCAGGAAACGGACGCCACGGGTCCGCCGAACGCCGGCGGGCCCGTGGCACCGACTCCCCCACGACCTTTACCTGTTCGTTTTTTGCGGAGTACGCGCGACATCTTGCGGACATCCGTCGACGGTGCTTGAGTGTGGCACGCCCCGGCACGCACCTCCCCGTGCAACCAGTGCCGCGGGCCTCCACGCTCCTGCCTGCACAGGCTCAGGCCCGAAGGGGACCCACCGATGAGAAGCAGCACCTGGTCACGGACTGCCCGCAGAACGTCCGCGGTGGCCATCGCCACCGCCCTCGCCCTGGGCTCGCTCGCGGCCTGCGGCACCAGCAGCAGCTCCGACGACGGCGGATCGGGCGGCGCCGGGTCGAAGGCCGACATCAACGCTCCGCTCGACCCGAAGACCAAGGTCACGCTGACTATCGACTGCATGCCGCCGAAGGCGAAGGCAGCCGAGCTGAAGGAGTGGCAGGAGGACGTCAAGGAGTTCAACAAGAAGTACCCGAACGTCACGATCGACGGGAAGTCGACCGCGGGCCAGTGCGAGGAGCCGGCCCGGTTCACCGCGGCGCTCAAGGCGAAGTCGCAGCCCGACGTCTTCTACACGTACTTCACCGACCTCCAGCAGGTCCTCGACAACAACGGCGCCGAGGACATATCGGCGTACGTGACGCCCAAGACCGTCCCGGCGATCGACTCGATCGACCCGAACGTGATGAACGCCCTGAAGAAGGACGGCAAGCTCTACGGCCTGCCGACCAGCAATTACACGATGGGCCTGCTCATCAACCGCAAGCTGTTCAAGCAGGCGGGGCTCGACCCGGACAAGCCGCCGGCCACCTGGGACGAGGTGCGCACCGCCGCGAAGAAGATCGCCGGGCTCGGCAACGGCGTCTCCGGGTACGGCGAGTACAGCGCGGAGAACACCGGCGGCTGGCACTTCGCGGCCACGTTGTACGGCCTGGGCGGCGACATGGTCACCGCCGACGGCAAGAAGGCCGCGTTCAACGACGCGACCGGCAGGCAGGTCGTCCAGCAGCTGCACGACATGCGCTGGACCGACAACAGCATGGGCAAGACGCAGCTGCTGAAATGGGGCGACCTGCAGAAGCAGATCTCGTCCGACAAGCTCGGCATGTTCCTCGCCGCGCCCGACGACGTGACGTACATGGTCCAGCAACTGGGCGCGAAGTACGACAACTTCGGGATGGGGCCGATCCCCGGCGGCAAGGCGACGCTGTTCGGCGGCAACGACTACATGATCAAGAAGGGCTCGTCGCCCGACAAGATCAAGGCGGCCATCGCCTGGCTGAACTTCAAGACGCTCACGCCCGGCAAGGGCCAGTTCCAGTGGGAGCGCACCAAGGCCGACAAGCTGCCCGTCGGACTGCCGCAGCCGAACTTCTTCACCGGTGAGACCAAGGCGCAGGACCTCAAGTCCCGTACGGACAACGCCACGATGCCCGTCGCGAACTTCAAGCCGTTCATGGACAACCCGGTGCCCGGCAAGGCGGAGCCGCCGAAGGCGCAGGAGATCTACAAGGTTCTCGACAACGTCATGTCGGGTGTCCTGACCAACAAGGACGCCGACGTCGACAAGCTCCTGTCCACCGCCGAGCAGCAGGTCAACCAGGTGCTGGCCAACCAGTAGGACGCGCCCCACCGGTACCTGTGATCCGAGGAGTGACCATGTCGGCCCCGACGCTGCCCGCGAAGTCCCAGCAGGCCGCACCGCCCGCCAAGCGCCAACTCAGCACATCCGACGGCTCGTTGGCGCGGGTCGTGAGACGCAACCTCTCCGCTCACGGCTTTCTGATCGGCGCGGTGCTCTGCTTCTCCTTCTTCTCCTGGTATCCGATGGTCAGGGAGTTCATCCTGGCCTTCCAGAAGACGAAGGACGGCCGTACCACCTGGGCCGGCTGGTCCAACCTCACCTACGTCTTCAACGACCCGGCCTTCTGGCAGGCCTGGCGCAACACCCTCCTGTTCACCGTCCTGGCCCTGGTGCTCGGTTTCGCCGTCCCGTTCCTCGTGGCGGTCCTGCTCAACGAATTCCGGCACGGCCAGGGCTACTTGAGGATGCTCGTCTACCTTCCGGTGATGCTCCCGCCGGTCGCCTCCGTCCTGCTGTTCAAGTACTTCTACGACCCCGGGTACGGCCTGTTCAACCGGGTCCTCGGCGTCTTCGGCATCCCGGAACAACAGTGGTTGCAGTCCACCGACACCGCGATGCTGTCCGTCGTCATCGCTGCGACGTGGATGAACATGGGCGGGGCGACCCTCATCTACCTGGCGTCGCTCCAGGGCATCCCCGGCGAGCTGTACGAGGCCGCCGACCTGGACGGCGCGGGCCTGTGGCGCAAGATCTGGCACGTGACGATCCCGCAGACGCGGCTGATCCTCTCCCTGATGTTCCTCATGCAGATCATCGCGACGATGCAGGTCTTCACTGAGCCGTTCCTGCTGACGAACGGAGCGGGCCCCGAGGGCTCCACCACGACCGTCGTCTACCTCATCTACCAATACGCCTTCAACTTCAACAACTACGGCGGCGCGGCGGCCCTCGGTCTCGTCCTGCTCGTCCTGCTCGCGGCCTTCTCCGCGGTCTACGTACGCCTCAGCCGGTCTCAGGACGACTGACCGCCAAGGGAGTTGGGATTCACCGACATGGCTACCGACACGATGCGCCCCCGCACCCTGATCTCCCCGGCCCAGCTCGGCCGGCGCCGCGGGAAAATCATCTACTGGACCGTCTTCGGCGTGACCATGGCCCTGTTCACGCTGGTCTTCCTCGGCCCGCTGTACTGGATGGTCACCGGCGGGCTCAAGACCACCGCGGAGATCGTCCAGTCCCCGCCGACCCTCGTGCCGCACAGCACACACCCCGAGAACTACCAGGACGCCTGGCGCGTGATGGACCTCGCCAAGCTCCTGTTCAACACGCTCTACTACGCGTTCGGCGCGCTCGCCTTCCAGCTCGTCCTCGACGTGGCCGCCGCGTACTCCCTGTCCAAGCTGCGACCACTGTTCGGCAACGTCATCCTCGGCATGATGCTGGCGACGCTGATGATCCCCGCGACCGTCCTCGTCGTCCCGCAGTACCTGACCGTCCTCGACGTGCCGATCTTCGAACGCAACCTGCTCAACAGTCCCTGGGCGATCTGGCTGCCGTCCGTCACGAACGCGTTCAACATCTTCCTGCTCAAGCGGTTCTTCGACTCGATACCGCAGGAACTGCTCGACGCGGCCTCCATCGACGGCGCCTCGGCCCTGCGCACCCTGCGCTCCGTGGTCCTGCCGATCTCCCGGCCCATCCTCGGTGTGGTCTCCATCTTCGCGGTCATCGGCGTCTGGAAGGACTTCCTCTGGCCGATGCTGACCCTGCCGGACCCGGCGAAGCAGACCCTGAACGTCGGGATCTACTCGCTGTCCAACGGCGTCCCGCAGAACCAGCTGATCGCCGCGCTCACCATAGCGTCGGTGCCGACGCTCCTGCTCTTCCTGCTCTTCCAGCGCAACATCATGAGCGGCCTGACCGCGGGCGGCCTCAAAGGCTGACGCCCCGGCCCCTCCCCTCTCCGCTCTTCTTCTGTGTGTGCCGCCGCGGTCCGCCGCGGCGCGCCCCGCCCTGCCCGAAAGGACCCTTCGTGGTGGCCGACGACTGGTGGCGTTCCGCAGCCATCTATCAGGTGTACGTCCGCAGCTTCGCCGACGGCGACGGCGACGGGACGGGAGACCTCGCCGGGGTCAGAGCGCGCCTGTCCTATCTGGCGGAGCTCGGCGTCGACGCGATCTGGTTCACGCCCTGGTACCGCTCACCGCTCGCGGACGGCGGCTACGACGTCGCCGACTACCGCGCGATCGATCCGGCGTTCGGCACGCTCGCCGAGGCCGAGAAGCTCATCGCGGAGGCCCGGGACCTCGGCATCCGCACGATCGTCGACGTCGTCCCGAACCACGTGTCCGATCAACACCCTTGGTTCCAGGCCGCGTTGGCGGCCGGCCCGGGCAGCCCCGAACGGGAGCTGTTCCACTTCAGGCCCGGCCGCGGCCCCGACGGCGCGCTGCCGCCGAACAACTGGCCCTCGCAGTTCTCCGGCTCGACCTGGACGCGGGTGCCCGACGGCGAGTGGTACCTGCACCTGTTCACCGCGCAGCAGCCGGACCTCAACTGGGCGCATCCGGCGGTGCGTCAGGAGCACGAGGACGTGCTGAGGTTCTGGTTCCAGCGGGGCGCGGCCGGCGTCCGGATCGATTCCGCCGCGCTGCTCGCGAAGGACCCGCGGCTCGCCGACGCCGTCGACGGTGATGAGAGCGGCTACGTCGACCGCGACGAACTGCACGACATCTACCGTGCCTGGCGCGCCATCGCCGATGAGTACGACGGCGTCCTGATCGGCGAGCTGTGGGTGCCGGACCCGGAGCGCTTCGCCCGCTATCTGCGCCCCGACGAACTGCACACCGCCTTCAACTTCGACTTCCTCACCCGCCCCTGGGACGCGGCCGAACTGCGCGCGTCGATCGACCGTACCCTCGCCTACCACGCGCCGGTGGGCGCGCCCGCGACCTGGGTGCTCTGCAATCACGACGTGACCCGCACCGTGACCCGGTACGGTCGCGCCGACACCCGCTTCGACTTCGCGGCCAAGCGGTTCGGCACACCGACGGACCTGCCGCTCGGCCTGCGCCGGGCCCGGGCCGCGGCCCTGCTGTCGCTCGCCCTGCCCGGAGCCGTATATCTCTACCAGGGCGAGGAGTTGGGGCTGCCCGAGGTCGAGGTGGCGCGCGACCGCATCGAGGACCCCATGCACTTCCGCTCGGGCGGCGTCGACCCGGGCCGCGACGGCTGCCGGGTGCCGCTGCCGTGGTCCGCGCACGGAGTGTCGTACGGCTTCGGAAACTCGGGCGAGCCGTGGCTGCCGCAGCCGGCGGACTGGGGCACGTACGCCGCCGAGGAGCAGGAGGCCGACCCGGCCTCGATGCTGTCGCTCTATCGCAGCGCCTTGCAGGAGCGCGGCTCCCAACCGGGTTTCGAGGGGGCGGAGTTGAGCTGGCTCTCCGCACCCGAAGGCGCGCTGGCCTTCGCTCGCGCGGACGGCCTCGTCTGTGTCGTGAACCTCGGCGCCGCCGAGGCCGTTCAACTACCGCCGCACGAACTGGTGTTGCTCACCAGTGCCGCCCTCGACGACGACGGCAGGCTGCCGCGCGACACGGCGGCGTGGCTGCGGACGGCCCCCGCGGCGTAGAGAGAACTACGGCGTACGCCCGGCCGTGACGGTGGTGGGATGAGCCGGGCATACGCCATACTCGGCCGTGCGTTCGACCGCGGCGGCCGGTAAGCGCGTTCCCGAGGACTGGGGCATATGCCATAGGCACCATCGCAGCGTGTATGGCGAAATCCCTTACGAGGCCAGGCGGCCTGTGCCACAGTCGTAACCGGTCCTCCCATCCGCCGTGGCCTCCTGCGCCAGCATCGGAGTTCGTCATGCCCTCCCCTCTCTCAGCGGACCGCCCCGCCGGTCAGCCGCCGGAGTCCGGCACGGTCGACGCACTGATCTCGCAGACGCGCCGGCTGCTGGGCGACGTCGACGCGGTGCGCCGGGAGACCACGGGACCCACGGGTGACGAGGCGGACCCCGAGACGCGGTGGCAGCACGCGCTGTACGAGCTGGCGGTGCATCAGCTCAGCGACCTGGACAAGCACTTGGCCCAGCTGCGGGACGGCCCCGCGACACCCGCCGGGGCCGCACCCCGGCGGGCCGCCACCGAACCGCCGCGGGGATCGCTGCTGAGCCGGGTCGGCAGCGCCGAGTGGAATCTGCTGACCGACGAGGCCACCTGGTCGGAGGAGCTGTACCGGATCCTGGGCCGCGACCCGGCCGCGCCCGCCCTGACCCTGGATGAACTGCCGGCCCTGGTGCACTGCGAGGACCAGCCGAAGCTGACCGCGATGGTCACGGACTGCCTGATCGACGGCAAACCGATCGACGGGGAGTTCCGCGTCGTACGCCCGGACGAGTCCGTGCGCACGGTGCACATGATGGGCGAACCCGTGCTCGACGCCGACGGCGCAACCGCCTCCATGTGGGCGGTCGTACGCGACGTCAGCGAACTGCGCCGCAGCCAGCGCGCGGTGAGTGAGACCCGTGACTCGCTCCAGCGCCAGCGGCACATCGCGCAGACAGAGCACCGGCTCGCGGTCGAGCTGCAGGAAGCCGTGCTGCCGCCGTGGCGTGGCTCCCTGCGGCTCCCGCGCGGCGGACCCGACGGCCGGGGCGGCCCCAGCGGCCTCGATGTCGCCGCCCGCCACCTCCCTTCCTCGGCCGCCGGCCTGATCGGCGCCGCCTGGCACGACGTGCTCGAACTCCCCGACGGCCAGTTCATGTTGTCGGCCGGGGACCTCACCGGGCACGGAGTCACCGTCACCGCGGGCATGGCGACGCTGCTCGGCGCCGTCCGCGGCATGGCCTTCTGCGACACCGCCCCGGACGAACTCCTCACCCGGCTGAACCACCTCCTCGACGCCTCCACCGGACCGTCCCTCGCCAGCGCCCTGTGCTGCCGGTACGACCCGGCGGCCCGCACACTGGCGTGGGCGCAGGCGGGACACCCCGCCCCGCTGCTCTTCCGCGACGGGGCCGGGCGTGCGCTCACGCCGCCCGAAGGCGTGCTCCTCGGAGCGGCCACCGGTGCCGTCTATGGGCAGGCGGAAGAGACCCTGCGCGTCGGCGACGTCGTGCTGCTGCACACCGACGGCCTGGTGCCACGGCACGCGAAGGGTGCCACCGCCGACGGACTGCTCGCTCTGGCCCCGCGGCTGGCCGCGGCCTGTGACGCACAGGAGTGCGTGCGCGTGGTCGTGGACGAGATCGGCGCGGGAGAGCGCGAGGACGACGCCTGTGTGCTCGTCGCCCGGATCGGTACCTGACGACGTACTGGTACTGCGTACTGGTGTGTTGTGTGTTGGTGGATGGTGCGACCGGCGGCTGGGTCCGGGCCCCGGCCGGCTCTACACCTTGACGCGCTTCACCGTCGGCCTGGGCAGGGCGAGCTTGATCTCCCGGCGCAGGTCCTCGATCTTCGGGTAGCCGGCGAACTGGCCGGTGAGCCGGTACATCTCGCGCAGCCGGTCCCAGGTGCGATGGGACGAGTTCGACCCCATCGACGACAGGGCCAACCGCGCGTACCGGTCCGCCTGTTCGGGGTCGTCGGCGATGAAGCAGGCCGACGCCATCGACAGGTGGTCGAAGATCTTCGAACGGTCTCTGCCGCCCGCGCGCAGCGCAAGGGCCTCCTTGGCATGGCGCTGCGCGATGACCGCGGCGCCCGGCTCGTGCTCGGCGAGGGTGCGGTAGGCGAGGGCCTGCATGCCGTGCAGATCCGCCTCGTCGAACATCTGCATCCAGCTCGGCGGTGCCACGTCGCCCCGGTCGGAGACGAAGAGATCCTCCGCCTCACCGAGGGTGCGCCGCATCGCCTGTCCCTTGCCCATCGACGCCTGTGCCCAGGCCTCGATGGTGTAGAGCATGGCCTTGGTCCGGGGCAACACCTCGTCGCCCGAACCGGACTTGGCGAGCTTCATCAGGTCGAGCGCCTCGTCGGGCGCACCCAGGTGGATCTTCTGGCGGGCGGCCCGTGAGAGGGCTTCGCCGGCGCGCGGCCGGTCGCCGCCCTCACGCGCGGCGTGCGCGGCGATGATGAAGTACTTCTGGGCCGTGGGTTCGAGGCCGACGTCGTGGGACATCCAGCCCGCGAGGACGGCGAGGTTGGCGGCGACACCCCAGAGGCGCCGCTGCAGATGGTCGGGGTGGCGGTAGGAGAGCATTCCGCCGACTTCGTTGAGTTGGCCGACGACTGCCTTGCGCTGCAACCCGCCGCCGCGGGAGGCGTCCCAGGCCCGGAACACCTCGACCGAGCGCTCCAGTTCCTCGATCTCCTGCGACCCGATGGGGGCGGCCTCGTAGCGGTCGGACCCAGCAAGGTCGGCATGCAGGGGATCGTCGGTCCTGGGGGCGTCGGCCGCGAGGGCCGGGTCGGTGTGCAGCCAGTCGTGCATGGCGCTGCTGAGTGCGGATCCTGCGGCGAGCGCGGCACCCGCGCCCACCAAGCCGCGTCGGTTGAGCATGAGGTCCATTCCCGTGAATTCGGTGAGGACCGCAGCTGTCCGCTCGGGCGCCCACGGCACTCCGTCGGGCCCCTGCTGTTCCAGGCCCCCGCCGCCCTGCCGTTTCCCCGCGCGCCCGTGCCGGACAAGACCGAGATCCTCAATGGTCACGACACGGCCGAGTCGCTCGGTGAACAGCGCCGCCAGCACCCGCGGCACGGGATCGCGCGGGATCTCTCCCATGTCGATCCACCGCCGCACCCGCGAGGTGTCCGTCGCCAGCTGGGGGTGGCCCATGGCCGCCGCCTGCCGGTTGACGAGTCGCGCGAGTTCGCCCTTGGAC
This sequence comes from Streptomyces sp. NPDC050264, assembly GCF_040655895.1. Taxonomy (NCBI): domain Bacteria; kingdom Bacillati; phylum Actinomycetota; class Actinomycetes; order Kitasatosporales; family Streptomycetaceae; genus Streptomyces; species Streptomyces sp. NPDC050264. The sequence goes on along the minus strand of NZ_JBFAKV010000006.1, from coordinate 199,874 downwards.
CATCCGGCCAGGCCGAACAGGTCGTTCAGACGGGTGTTGGGTTGTCCGTTCACGTGAGCCCCCAGGTTCTCGGCTGAAATCGACAGTAGCCCTCTGTCAGTTGCTGAGCGACTATTCGCCAGGGTTCGCCAGGGTGCGCCAGCTGTTGTGCTTCTGCCCCTCGGGTGTCAGGTAGGAATGCGCCACCCCGACCCGGTCGCCGCAGGACATTCCCCAGGGTGTACCGAATCGGCCGGGCCGGGCGGCGCAGGCAACTCGTCGGCACGCGAAGGGATCTGTTCGCCCATGTACACAGCATCGTCCTCCGTGTCCGCACCGCCCCGGCCGCCCCGTTCCGCCCGCCCGGCGGTCCCCGGCGGCGGCCCGTACCTCGACCCCGCGCGACCCGCTGCCACGGCGCTCGGGGCCACCGGCCGGCCGCGTCGTGCGCCGGGGCTCGGCACTCAACCGCTCAGCGGGAGACTCGACTTGTCCGGCCCCCAGGGCGCCCAGCTGCGCACGGCGATCGCGTCGGTGCACCGGATCTGCCCGGAGTTCCATCCGGTGCAGGTACTGCGCCGCAGCCCGCGCTCCGTGCTGCTCGTCGGAACGACCGGGCGCAGCACCGCCGTCGCGAAGTGTTTGCTGGACCACTCCCCCGTGTGGATGGAGCGGATCCGGCACGAGATAGCCGCATACCGATCGTTCGTCCGACACCGGCCGCCGGTGCGGGTGCCGCGTCTCATCGCGGCGGACCCGGACAACGGCACGCTGGTGGTCGAGCGGATGCCCGGCCGAGTGGCGGCCCTGCAGCGCCACCCGGCCGAGGCTCCGCCGCGGGCGGACGTACGCGCCGCACTCGGCGCGATCTGCCGGCTCAACCAGTGGCGGCCCCCGGCGGGCACCTTCGACGCGCCACTGGACTACGCGGAGCGGATCAACCGGTTCCACGACCTGGGCCTGTTGACCGACCGCGACATGGGTGACCTGCAGAAGCTGCTGCGCGGCATCGCCCACACCTCGGGGCGCGGCGGCATGGGCCAGTTCTGTCACGGCGACGCGCTGCTGTCGAACATCCTGCTGTCGCCCGCGGGCCCGGTGCTCGTGGACTGGGAGCACGCCGGCTGGTACCTGCCGGGCTACGACCTGGCGACGCTCTGGGCCGTCCTGGGCGACGCCCCGGTGGTGCGCCGGCAGATCAGCCAGCTCGCGCAGTCCGGTGGTCCGGCCTCGCGTGACGCGTTCCTGGTCAATCTGATGCTCGTACTGACCAGGGAGATCCGTACGTACGAGACGGCCGCGCAGCGTTCGCTGCACGAGCAGACCCCGGCGGCACCGGGTCCGGCCCATCCCGGTGCCGCGCCGTCCGGCGAGGAGCAGCGGTTGTTGCTGCGCCGCTTGCACGACGACTGCAACATGGCCCGCAAGGCGGTCCGGGCGGCGGTCGGCACTCGCTGACGGGGACGACGATCCGCGGTGCGCCGGGAGGGACACGGCGCGCCGCGGATCTCTGTCGTTCGCGGCCGGACACGGTTGAGGCATCTCCCGTTCCACGGCGGCCCATTGGTCTACGCCACTGACGCGCCGCAGGCGGCCGCACCACCGCACAGGAAACTCATATACACGCCCGCTGACATGGGAAATCCTGGGGAAGTCCGTTGCCCGCAGGATGATTGACGGATGGTCGGCGAGCCGATACCACTGACGCACAACAGGCCCGCACGCCCGATCAGCATTTCGGCCATCAGCGCTCCCAGGAGGCACCGTTGCATCGGTCCACCCGTTCCATCCCCGGCAGACGAGCCCGTGCGGGAGTGCGGGCGGCGGGCACGCTCGCCACAGCGGCTCTCCTGCTGCCGCTGCTCGGCGCGGCCCCGCCCCAGGACGCGGGAGCGGCGCCCTCGGCGCGGCTGCAGGACGCGTTCGCCGCCGCCGCCACCGAGTACCGGGTGCCGCAGAGTGTGCTGCTCGGCGTCTCGTACCTGCAGTCGCGGTGGGACGCGCACGACGGCGCGCCGAGCGTCACCGGCGGCTACGGCCCCATGCACCTCACCGACGCGCGGACGGCGATCGCGAACACCGTGGCGCACAGCCACGCGGAGGGCGACGCCCGCGGCGACGACTCACGCGCCCCGCTCAGGGCCGCCGAATCCGTGCCGGCCGACAATCAACTCCCGGCCCGTCTCAGGACGTTGACGCGTGCGGCGGACCTGACCGGCATTCCCGCCGAGCAGTTGCGCAGCGATCCCGCGGCCAATGTGCGCGGCGGAGCGGCCCTGCTCGCGGCCGCGCAGAAGCGCCTCGGCAAGCCGCTCGGCGACGCGCCGGCCGACTGGTACGGCGCGGTCGCGACGTTCTCCGGTGCGGACGACACGGCGACCGCGGCGACGTACGCCAATGATGTCTTCGCGGTGATCCGCGACGGCGAACAGCGGACCACGGACGCCGGCCAGCAGGTGAGCCTCGCGGCCGAGCCGGACGCGAGGCCGCGGGCGGCGCAGTTGACGAAGATGGGTCTGCGCACGGTGGACGCGTCCGAGACGGAGTGCCCGAAGACGGTGTCGTGCGAGTGGATCCCGGCGCCCTACGAGGAGTTCGGCGACGGGGACTACGGCAACCACGACCTGGCGGACCGCCCCAAGGACCAGAGCATCGACTACATCGTCGTCCATGACACGGAGGCGACGTGGGAGCAGACGCTGAAGCTGGTCCAGGACAAGACGTATCTGGCCTGGCACTACTCGCTGCGCTCGACCGACGGGCACATCGTGCAGTCCATCAAGGCGAAGGACGTCGGCTGGCACGCGGGCAACTGGTACACGAACGCCAAGTCGATCGGCCTGGAGCACGAGGGCTTCCTCGCGCAGCCCGACTCCTGGTACACGGAGGAGATGTACCGGTCCTCCGCGCGGCTGGTGACGTACCTCGCGAAGAAGTACGACATCCCGCTCGACCGGCAGCACATCCTGGGCCATGACACGGTGCCGGGGCCGACGACGTCGACGATCCCGTCCATGCACACGGACCCGGGCCCGTACTGGGACTGGTCGCACTACTTCTCTCTGATGGGCCGGCCGTTCCACCCCACGGCGGGAGCGCGCGCCGGTGTCGTCACCATCAGCCCCGAATTCGCCGAGAACCGGCCGGAGTTCACGGGGTGCGCCAAGGCGGGCGAGGCGTGTGCGCCGCACGGGTCGAGCGCGGTCCGCGTGTACACGGCGCCGAGTGAGGACGCCCCGCTCGTCAAGGACGTCGGTCTGCGGCCGGGCGGCCAGGACTCCACGATCGACGTGAACGACATGGCGTCGCGTGTCTCGACGGGCCAGCAGTACGCGGTCGCCGAGCGCAAGGGCGACTGGACGGCGATCTGGTACCTCGGCCAGAAGGCCTGGTTCAAGAACCCGAAGAAGCAGCCGACCGCCGTCGGCGCCAAGGGTGTCGTGGTCACGCCGAAGGCGGGCGCGACCGAGGTCCCGGTGTACGGGCGGGCCTACCCGGAGGCCTCGGCCTATCCGGCGGGCATGACACCGCAGGCGATCTCACCGCTGCCGTACAAGCTCCTGGCCGGCCAGCGCTATGTGATCGGCGGGCGGACGACGGGCGAGTACTTCTACTCGCCCACGTTCGACACGTCGACGCACCGGGTGGTCAAGGGCAAGGACGTGTACTACGAGATCCAGTTCGCGCACCGGGTCGCCTACGTGCGGGCCGCGGACGTCCGGGTGGTGCCGTCCACGGTGTCGTGACCGGTCTTCCCGGTTCAGCCGTCGGGCCCGGGTTCGCGCGGGAGCGGATCCGGGCCCGATGTCCGTCCAGCGGGCTCAGCCCTGCTGGAACAGCTCCGCGGGGAGCGGCTTGAGCAGCGCGTACAGGTCGTCGGTGATGGGGCGGTCCCAGGACGCGATGGTCACGAGCACGTTGTCACTGCGGTCGAACTGGACGCAGGAGATGCGTGTCTCGGAGAGCTTCAGGCGGCGCACGATGAGGAGGTTGTCGCCCTGCATCACCGGGACGTCCTCGACGCCGGTGACCGTGACCTCCTCGTCGTTCTCCAGCGCGATGAGCAGCTGGGCGACCTCGAAGGGGATCTCGCCCTCGGCGATGTCACGGGCCGGTGAGCCCTCCGGCAGATTGCCGATGATCATCGCGGGGCCGCGGCCGCCGAACAGGTCGTAGCGCAGGAACACGCCCTGGCAGCTGCCGTCGGGGGCGGGCAGCAGGCCCGCGCCGAGATTGCCCGGCCAGTCGCCCGGGTCCATGGCCAGGACGTCGAAGTCGGGGCCCGCGGGGGTCGCTGCGCGGCGGCGGAGGAAGGACATGCCGTCCATCGTACGTCGCCGGCGGGGGCGGCCCGCTCCGGGGTTTGGCTGACGCGGCTACTCCCCCAGGGCTGCCGCCAGGCCCGTCTGGTCCGTGCCGACCTTGCGGTAGACGGCCGACAGGAGCCGGACCGCCGTCTGCTCGTCGAGGTGCAGCTCCGCCGCGACCTCTGTCGGGCACAGGCCGCGCGCCGCGCACCCGGCGGCCGCGCGTTCCCGCGCGGTCAGGGTGTCCGTCACCGCGCTGCGCAGCGGCCGGGGCCGCAGCCCCGCGGCGGCGAGCTCGTCGCGGGCCCGCTCCACGAGGCCGTCCGCGCCGCAGGCGACCGCCGCGTCCAGGCCGCGGTACAGCTGGTCGGCGGCTTCCTGGGCGCGGCCCGTGCGGCGCAGCTCCGCGCCGAGGGCGACGAGCGAGCAGGCCAGCTCGTACCCCGCAGGGGAGCGTTCCAGGTGGGCGACGGACTCCTCCAGGAGTTTGCCGCGGGCCGCGCCGTCGGAGACCTCGGCGGCGGCGCGCAGTGCCTGGCCGATCGCGGACGGTGCCCCGAAGAGGCGGGCGCGTTCGACGGCGTCGTGGGCGGTGGCGAGCGCGCGTTCGGGGGCGTCGTGGGCCTCGGCGCGGGCGAGGTGCAGCTGCCAGGGACACCAGGAGGGGTTGCGCATACCGCGCGGGTCGATGCGGCGCCCGGCCGCCGCGAGCTCGACGGCGGCGTCCTTGGTCCGGCCGAGGGCGAGCAGCAGCTCTCCGTACACGGTCTGCGCGTCGGGGAAGACGACGGCTGCGGGGAAGGGCGCCCCGAAGGCGTACGTCCCCGCCACGGTCTCGGCCTCGGCGACCCGGCCGCGGGCGAGGAGCACCTCGACGAGGGTGCCGACGGCGTACCAGTGGGCGGGGGTGCCGGGGCCGACCCGCTCGGCGAGGCGCAGGCCCGCGCGCGCGAAGTCCTCGGCATCCGCCAGGCGCCCACGCCGGTAGCGGACGTAACCGAGCAGGGTGTACGCGAAGGAGAGGTGGCCGCCGCGCCAGCCCGCGTGCTCGAAGTCGGCGATGCCCTCGATGAAGAGTTCCTCGGTGCGGCCGGGGCGGTCGGCGTAGAGGAAGGACAGGGCGACGAGGGCGGGGACCTCGAAGCCGCGGTCCTCGTCGGCGGCCCAGCGCAGCCCGCCGGCCAGGGCGCGGTCGGCGTGCCCGATCACGGTGGCCGCCGGTTCGCCGCGCAGGGTGGCGTCCCAGGCGCGCAGCCCGATGACGTACCGCTCGGTGAGGTCGCGGCCGGTGAGCCGGTCGGCGAGTTTGGCGAGCCGCCGGGAGCGGGCCGGCGACTCGGGTTCATCGGCACGGAACGCGTCCCACATGAACTGTTCCGCCTGCATGCGCAGCCGGATGCGGGGGTCCGTGGTGAGGCGCATCTCGCGGCTGAGGATCTCGGACGCCTCGGCCAACCGGTCGCTGTGCGCGAGGACTTGGGAGAGCCGGTAGACGATGCCCTGGCGCAGCGCCGGGTCCGTGATGGGCTCCTCCAGCGCGGCGCGCAGATGGTTGACGGTGGTGGCGGGTTCGGTGAGCAGCGAGGCGCTGCCGAGTTCGTAGAGGACGACGGCGCGGTCGTCGAAGGGCGGGGGCTCGCGCAGCGCGCGGGCCAGATAGCGGCGGGCGGCGTCGGGGGCGCCCGCGCGGACGGTCTCGCGGGCCGCGGAGCGCAGCTGCTGGACGACCCAGGGGTCTCCCTCTGGGTGGGTCTCCAGGAGGTGGCGGGCGGCGGCGGACGCGCCGAGTCCGGCGTTGACGACGGTCCAGGCGGCCTGGCCGTGCAGGGCGACGCGGACCCCGCTCGGGATGGCGCGGTAGACGGCGGTGGCGATCAGCGGGTGGACGAACTCCAGGGTGTCCACGCCGGTGAGGATGCGGGCCGTGCACAGCCGGTCGGCAGCGTCCGCGGCCTCCTCGGCCCCCACCCCGGCGACACCCGCGGCGAGTTCGGGAGAGATCTCGGTGCCGAGTACGGCGCAGGCCCAGGCGAAGCGGACGGTCGAGGTGCCGAGTCGTTCGAGGCGGGCGATGAGTCCGCTGCCCTTGACGGCGGCGGCGAGATCGCGCAGCAGATGGGCGCCGTTCTCGGTCGGGACGAGGCCCCGGTCGTGCACCTTGGCGGTCAACTCGACCGCCTCGAAGGGGTTTCCGGCGGTGACGGCCCAGCACTCGCGGCAGAACGCGTCGTCGGCGTACGAGCCGAGGGAGTCGCGGACCATCAGGGCGATGGCGGACGCGCTGAGCGGTTCGAGGCCGAGGGGCCGGCGGCCCGACCGGCCGGGCAGACCGCGCAACGACTCGGCGTGATCGGGGAGTTCGTCGGGCCGGTAGGCGACGACGAGCAGCAGCGGGAGTTCCTCGGCGCGCGGCGCGAACGCGGCGAGCCAGCTCAGGGACTCCGGGTCGGCCCAATGAGCGTCGTCGAGGACGAGGACCACGGGGGCGCGCTGCACGGCGAGGTGGGTGAGCACCCAGTCGAGGCCGTCGCGCAGGCCCTGCGGATCGGGCGGCGCCCCGTCGGTGGCGGCGCACAGGCCGAGGGCGGGGCCGACGATGGCGTACCAACTGCCCAGCCTGGCACGGAGTTCGGCCTCGGGCACCCCGGCGAGCTGGGGCTGGACAAGCTGGCGTGCGACGTGGAAGGCGACGCCCTGCTCCTGGTCGCCGCCGCGGGCGTACAGGACGGTGCACCCCTTGGCGGCGGCCCGCCTGCGCACCTCGGCGAGCATCGATGTCTTGCCGAGTCCGGCGGGTGCGGCGACGGCGAGCAGCGCGCCGTGCGGCCGTTCGGGCGGTTCGACGCCGACGGGGCGCAGTCCGGTCAGCTCGCCGAGGGCCTCGTCGACGACGGCGAGTTCACTCTCGCGTTCGAGCAGTGTCCGCCTGCCCCGGCCTCCGCGCTGCACCATGACGTACCCCCAGCCGCGGCGGCGCGCCCGGCGCGGGGAGCCGGTGCACACCGCGGGTTCCAGGTTCTTCAGCCTACGCCGATCGGGTCGGCCCGGAGCGTCATGTGGCCTTTTGGGTAAGGGAGTTGTGCCGCTCGTGGTGACGGGCCACGCGGGCCCTGTTCCCGCAGGAGGGCTTGCACCACTCCTGGCGCGGGTGCTCCTTGAGGAAGTACCGCACGCAGCGCGGCGCGTGGCAGGCCCGCAGCCGCTGCCGGTCGGCGCCCGTGAGGAAGGCGAGCGCGGCGCGGGCCAGCGCCGCGGTGAGCAGGTCGGTCTCGGGCGCGTCCTGGGTGTTGGTCTCCCGCAGGGCCGGGGCGTCGTCGCCCTCCGGCCAGTGCAGGACGGGGACGGTGGGCACGCGTGCGGCCGCGGTGTTCAGCCGGACCAGGGCGTCGGCGGCGGGCAGCAGGCGGCGCGCGTCCGCGGGGCTGGGCTCCCCCGGGCGCACGGCGCGCGCGAACAGCGCGCGCACGGCGGCCCGCACCTCCCGGACCTGTCGCAGGTTCTCCGCGTCGCCGGTGAAGCCGGCGTCCAGGGGCAGCTCGGTGGCGTGTTCGCGCACCCACGCGGTGAGATCCTCGGGCGCGAGGAGGTCGTCGGCGACGCCGCCGCTGCCGTCGTGGCGAAGGGTGAGGGCGAGGTCGAGGACGAGCCGGGTGCCGTCGGGTCCCGCCGTGCTGATGTCGCGCATGGCTCTAATGATAGGTTCCTCGTCAACCATTAACCGTCGTCGGGGCATGTCCGCAGGGGGGATCATGGGCGACGGCACGCTCACGTACTGGCGTGCGGGTCTGGACTCGGTACCGGACGAGGTGTGGCGGCACCCCGCCCTGGAAGTACTGCTGCTGCCCGACAACCGCCTCACGCATCTGCCCGACCGCATCGGCACTCTGGCCCGCCTGCACACCCTGGATCTGGGTCACAACCGGCTGTCCGCGGTGCCGTCGAGCCTCGGCGACCTCACCGGCCTGACCCGGTTCCTCTATCTGCACGACAACCGGCTCACCGAACTGCCCGGCACCCTCGGCGCGCTCGACCGGCTCGCCTATCTCAACGTCGGCGAGAACCGGCTGACGTCGCTGCCCTCGGCCCTGGGCTCGATGACCGGCCTCGTCGAACTGCGCGCCCAGCACAATCGGCTGACCGCCCTGCCCGACACCCTCGGCGCGCTCACCTCACTGCGGGAACTGTGGCTGCGCGGCAACCGGCTGACGGCTCTGCCCGCATCCGTACGGAACCTGCGCGAGCTGCGGGAACTGGAGCTGCGCGAGAACGCCCTCGCCGCCGTCCCGGAGGCGCTGCGCGAACTGCCCCTGCTGCGCCGGCTCGATCTGCGCGGCAACCGGCTGCGTGAACTGCCCTCCTGGATCGCGGAGTTGCCCGCTCTGGAGAAGCTCGATCTGCGCTGGAACGACGTACGCGTCGCGCCCGGCCTGCTCGACGAGCTGACCGGGCGCGGCTGCGTCGTCCTGCGCTGAGCTCTCCAGCGGCGGGCGGGCCCTCAGCTCTCGTCCTGCCCGGCGGGCGGTACGACCGCGACCGGGCTCGCCGCGTGCAGCAGCACGGCCTGGGTGACCGAGCCGAGCATCGGAGCGGGGCGGGTGAAGCGGCGGCGGTGCCGGCCCACGACGACCAGGTCGGCCGCGCGGGAGTTCTCGACGAGATGGCCCGCCGCGTCGCCGGGCGCGACGTAAAGGTCAACCTCGACTTTAGGGTGAGACTTCCGCTGTGCGGCGACGGCGTCGTTGGCCAGATTCAGCGTCTCGCGCTCGGCGGCCTCCTGGTCGACCGTGGTCGGCGTGAAGTCGCCGAACGCGGTCCAGGCGAGCGCCGGCCAGGGGAAGGCGGCGACGACCTGCAGCCGTGCGCCGGTCCGCTCGGCATGCTCGAAGGCGAAGCCGAGCACGGTCTCGTCCGGGTCGTCGGTCTGCAGGCCGACGACGACGCGCGGCCCGGTCGGCACGGGTGCGTCACCGTGCACCTCGCGGCCCGGCGGCGGCACCACGACGACGGGGCTGACGGCGTCGCGGGCGGCGGCCACCCCGTTCGAGCCGAGCAGCAGGCTGGCGAAGCCGCCGCGCCCCCGCGAGCCGAGGACCAGGAGCTGCGCCTCGGCGCTCATCTCGGGCAGCACGGCGGCGGGCATCCCGGTGCGGCTGATGAACTCCAGCGGCGGCGGCCCCTCACGTCCCTCCAGTGCCGTGCGTACGTCCCCGATCACCGGGTCGTCGGCGGGTTCGTCGGGCCCGGCGACGAGCACGGCGGGCTGCAGCTGGGGCGCGTACTGCCGTACGTGCACGACGCGGAGGTCGGTGCCGCGCCGGGCCGCCTCGGTGAGCGCCCAGGCCAGGGCACGCTTGCTGTCGTCGGACCCGTCGACCGCGGCGACGACGGGCAGGGGGTGCGGCGTGCTCATGATTTCTTCGCCTCCGACACCGGGCACGCTGACGGTGCCCTCATTGACCGGCTGTTCCTGTGGCCAGGCTCGCGCACGCAAGAGCCACAGGACAGGGCCGAAGGTCACGTGTCGGAAACTGAGCGGCAAATCGGTCTACGCAAACGCGTCCAGGTACCGGTACGGGTCCAGGTCCACCTCTGCGCCCACCTCTACCTCTACGTCAGATCGAACTCGCCCTCGCGTGCGCCGAGGACGAAGGCCCCCCACTCGTCCGGCGTGAAGATCAGGGACGGGCTCTCGGGGCTGCCGCTGTTGCGCATCGCGATGAATCCCTCCACGAAGGCGATCTGGACGTCGCCCACCCCCCTGCTGCTGGAGTGCCAGTCCGCCTTGCTCAGATCCAGGTCCGGCTTGTCCCACCCCATGAGCGGGTGCTGGTCGATGGTGCTTTCGCCCACGTCCGTGCTCCTCCCGGTTCGTCGTCCGTGCGCCAGCCTAGCGATCGGTTCGTACCCCGCACAGGCCGCGACGGCGGCGATCTCCGGCGGGCGCTCATCGGGTGATCACCGCGTCGGCGGTTCGGCGCCGACGAGCCACATGGAGAAGAACTGCGAGCCGCCTCCGTAGGCGTGCCCGAGCACTTTGCGGGCGCCGTCGACCTGATGCTCCCCGGCCCGGCCGCGTACTTGCAGGGCGGCTTCGGCGAAGCGGATCATGCCGGAGGCGCCGATGGGGTTGGTGGACAGGACGCCGCCGGACATGTTCACGGGCAGGTCGCCGTCGAGTTCCGTCACGCCCGCCTCGGTGAGTTTCCAGCCCTCGCCCTCGTCGGCGAAGCCGAGGTTCTCCAGCCACATCGGCTCGTACCAGGAGAACGGCACGTACATCTCGACGGCGTCGATCTCGCGGCGCGGATCGGCGATGCCCGCCTGCCCGTACACGTCGGCGGCGCAGTCCTTGCCGGCCTGCGGCGACACGAAGTCCTTGCCGGCGAAGAGCGTGGGCTCGCTGCGCATGGCGCCGCCGAGCATCCAGGCCGGCGGCCGCGGTGAACGGGCCGCTCCCGCACGGTCGGTGAGGATCATCGCGCAGGCGCCGTCGGACGAGGGGCAGGTCTCGGAGTAGCGGATGGGGTCCCACAGCATGGGCGAGGCCTGGACCTTCTCCAGGGTGATGTCGTGCTCGTGCAGGTGCGCGTACGGGTTCTTCAGCGCGTTGCGCCGGTCCTTGTACGCGACGAGCGAGCCGACGGTGTCGGGCGCGCCCGTCCGCCGCATGTAGGCCCGTACGTGCGGCGCGAAGAAGCCGCCGGCCCCGGCCAGCAGCGGCTGCTGGAACGGGACGGGCAGCGAGAGCCCCCACATGGCGTTGGATTCCGACTGCTTTTCGAAGGCGAGGGTCAGGACCGTGCCGTGGACGCGGCCCGCGACGAGGTTGGAGGCGACGAGCGCGGTCGAGCCGCCCACGGACCCGGCGGTGTGGACGCGCAGCATCGGCTTTCCCACGGCACCGAGCGCGTCGGCGAGATACAGCTCCGGCATCATGACGCCCTCGAAGAAGTCGGGCGCCTTGCCGATGACGACGGCGTCGATGTCGGCCCAGGTCAACTCGGCGTCGTCCAGCGCCTGTCGGGCGGCCTCTCGCACCAGCCCCGCGATGGACACGTCACGGCGGGCGGCGACGTGCTTGGTCTGCCCGATCCCGACGACGGCCACGGGCTCCTTGGCTGTACCGCTCATCGCTGGTCCCCTCCTTGTTGTCCTTCGAGTACGGCGACCAGGTTCTGCTGGAGGCAGGGCCCGGAGGTGGCGTGCGCGAGCGCCCGGTGGGAGTCGCCACGGTGGATACGGGCGGCGGCCTCGCCCACGCGGATCAAGCCGGCGGCCATGACCGGGTTGGCGGCGAGGGCGCCGCCGGACGGGTTGACGGCGACGTCCTCGCCGAGCCGCAGCGCCTTGCGCAGAACGACTTCCTGCGAGGTGAACGGGGCGTGCAACTCGGCCGTGTCCACCGGCCGTTCGAAGGCCCCGGCGTTCTCCGCGGCGAGCCGCGCGGAGGGCGAGTCGGTCAGGTCGCGGACGCCGAGGCTGTGCGCCTCGATGCGATGGTCGATACCGCGGATCCAGGCGGGCCGCTCGCACAGGTCCCGGGCCCGGTCCCCGGCGGCGAGGATCACGGCGGCGGCGCCGTCCCCGATCGGCGGGCAGTCCCCGGTCCGCAGCGGATGGACGACGTACTCGCCGTGTGCCACTCCCGCGCCGCGCAGCTGGGCGTGCGGGTTGCCCTCGGCGGCCCGGCGGCTGCGCGCGGCGACGCCGGCCAGGGCGGGCTCGTCGGTGTCGCCCGCGTCGATCAGGGCTTGTGCCTGCAGCGCGGCGAGCGCGACGGAGTCGGGCCACAGCGGAGCGACGTAGTACGGGTCGAGCTGCCGGGTCAGCACGTCGCGCACCGAACCCGGCGACGACTTCCCGTACGCGTAGACGAGCGCGGTGTCGGCTTCGCCCGTCAGCAGTTTGGTCCACGCCTCGTACAGCGCCCACGCGCCGTCCATCTCGACGTGCGACTCGGAGATCGGCGGCCACGCGCCGACGCCGTCGAGCGCCATGGTGAACGAGAAGGCGCGCCCGGCGAGGTAGTCGCTGGACCCCGAGCAGGTGAACCCGATGTCGCTGGTCTTCAGGCCCGTCGCGTCGAGCACGTCGTGCAGCACGGGCATCAGCATCTCGACCTCCGACTGCTCGTCGGTGGTGCGCCGGTGGTCGGTCTGCCCGAAGGCGACGACGGCGATGTCCCGGATCGGCGGCCGCATTCAGATCAGCTCCTTGTACGTGTCGTAGTCGGCGTCCGGTTCGCCGGTCGGCCGGTAGTGGTCGGGGTAGCGGCCGCCCTCGCTCCACACGGGCTCCACCCGCAGGCCCATCCGCACCTCGTCGTAGGGGATCCCGGCGATCCGGCCGTGCAGGGCGAGATCGGCACCGTCGAGGGCGATGTGGCCGTAGACGTACGGGACTTCGATGTCGAGGTTCTTCGCCTTGATGTTGACGATGCAGTACGTGGTGACGGTGCCGGCCGGGCCGACCTCGACCTGGTCGGTGGTGGCGACGCCGCAGGTGGGGCAGGCGCCGCGGGGCGGGACGTACACCTTGCGGCAGGAGGGGCAGCGTTCGCCGACGGTGCGGTTGTCCGCGAGGGCGTTGATGTAGCGGCTCTGGGCGGCGCCGGGGCCGTAGGTGTAGTCGAGACGGGCGGGCGCGACGATGCCGGTGACGGGGTCCGCGAACTTCCCTGTATGTGGGGCGACTTGGGCCTCCCCCCTCCCGGTGTCGTCGTCCGGTTCGAAGCAGGCGATGTCCGTGATGGCGCCGACCCGTTCCGCGGCCCAGCGGATGCGGACGCGCTGACCGGTGCGGACGGCTTCCGGCCCTGGGGCGTCGAGGGCGTGCAGCAGGGCGGTGTCGGCGCCGTCGAGCTTGACCAGGACCCAGGCGAAGGGGGTGTCGAGGGGCTGCCCCCGGCGGGGTCCGGGGTTCCAGGCCCACGTGGTGACGGTGCCGCCGGCGCCCACCTCGACCAGGTCACGGATCTCGTCGGCGGTGACGGGGTCGTACTCGACCGGCGGAACGAGAACGCTGCCGCCGCTGGTGCGCACACCGAGAACCGTGCGCTCGCGCAGCCCGGTCAGGAAGGCGCTCTGGACGGGTCCCAGGGACCGGGTGAAGGGAAACTCCACGACCAACGGCGCGCGGAGAACCTCCGGTTGGGGCGGGGGTGTCATCGGGGCTCCTTTGGGATGCGGGGGTGTTGGGGGCACGTTGTGGGGGGTGCGTTGCCGGATGCGGGGATCAGAGTGGGCCGGGGCGGCATCCGCCCCGCCGGCCTGCATCGCCGATGCGGGTTGCCGGGGTGCGGGGTTCGTCGTGGTCTGGGGGCTGGGTCTACGCGGCTGGTATGCGT
>NZ_JBFAKV010000006.1:185934-186150 GCF_040655895.1 Streptomyces sp. NPDC050264 | reverse complement strand
ACGTACGTCGCCGGGTGACGAGTTCGTCGCGGTCTCGGGGCTACGTCCGCACTGCTCGTGCACGTCGCCGGGTGACGAGTTCGTCGCGGTCTCGGGGCTACGTCCGCACTGCTCGTGCACATCGCCGGGTGACGAGTTCGTCGCGGTCTCGGGGCTACATCCGCACTGCCGGCGCACGCCGCCGAGTGACGAGTTCGTCACGGTCTCGGGGCTACT